>JANOUJ010000215.1:0-2509 GCA_031416815.1 Chitinophagaceae bacterium | reverse complement strand
TTCGTGGGTAGCTTTTAACAATGTTTGTTGGCTCTTCGTTCCGGAGGAAAGTTTTGTGCCAACTTCAGAGCTTTAAACCATCACAATGCGTTCCTACAGAACGCTGCATTCTCCACAATTATCTTTTCTACCCATGAATTGTTCCGTTGGAACAAAACAACCTTTTTGTATATTTATTTATCAATCCTGATAATATGGCAAACACCTATACCCAATTGCACATTCAATTTGTATTTGCGGTTAAATATCGTGCGGCATTGATATCAAAAGAATGGAAAGGAGAATTGCACAAATATATCACCGGCATATTTCAACACAACGATCATAAAATGCTTCAGATAAATAGCATGCCAGATCATACGCACATTTTAATAGGTATGCGTCCTGCACAATCCATATCATCATTGGTACAAAATGTAAAGACAGAAAGCAGTAAATGGATTAAGGAGCAAAAATTTTGTGCTGTTCCATTTGCATGGCAGGAAGGCTATGGTGCATTCTCTTATTCTAAAAGTCATGTACATGAAGTTATCCGTTATATTCAAAACCAGGAGGTGCATCATAAAAAGCAAAATTTTTTAGATGAATACCGGCAGTTTTTAAAAGCTTTTGAGATAGAATATGATGAGCAGTACATCTTTAAGGAATTGGAGTAGTAACTAAGAAATGTCTTTAAAGAAAGATTTTAATCAAAAAATAAAATCATGCCCGGCATCATCGTTCAACTGCTCCTTTCCTGGCTCATCATCTGGCTATTTGAAAAAGGTAATTTAAAAGTTCTTGGTTTTTATCCAACTAAAAAGCGATTAATTGGCTTTGCAATATTTTTTATTATTACTGCACTTTGTTGTTCCACTGATTTTTTTATGCGGATGCTTTTTGCCCAACAGCAGTGGCAACTGAATCCAAAACTCAATGCTAACCTTGTTTTAACCGGTATTTGGTGGAATATTAAATCTGTGTTGTTTGAAGAACTGATATTCAGAGGCGTTTTATTTTACATACTTATTAAAAAATTAGGGCACAACAAAGCCATAATCCTTTCGGCTATTGCGTTTGGTATTTACCATTGGTTCTCACATGAAGTATTTGGAGATCCTGTACAAATGCTGATCACATTTCTTGTCACCGGAACCATGGGATTGGTGTACGCATTTGCTTATTCAAAAACCTTTTCATTGTATTATCCAATAGCAATTCACCTGGGCTGGAATTTAACCAGTAGTGTTATCTTCAGTAAAGGTATTTTGGGAAACCAGTTATTTACGCAGGTACAACCTGTGCCGGAAGTTCAGGTGGGATATTTTGTTTATTTCTGCATTGCATTTATTCCCTTGCTGAGCGCCATTTTGATAAACTATGTTATGTTGAAAAGGTTGCGGCAGGAGCCTACTCCCCATCAACGATCTCCCCATAATCAATAACCAACTCGTCTCCCTGATTGATATCCGTTATGGCTTCAAAGAATTCACCATCATTAATGGAGATCACGTTGGGCGTATCTGAATGATTTAAAAAATTCACCAGGTCCATCTTTTTAAAACCATAGTTGGGCACAAAATAATTTTCCTCATCATACAGGCAATAATTTTCTATCAGTGCTTTTGCATGAGCCGGTAAATTTTCAACTTCTGCTTTGGTAATGGGTATCCATTGTTCCTGTTCATTGGCTTTGCTAAACATGCTGCGGCAACCTTTGGGAATATCCTGCAGGGCAAACACACCAATACCTTCAATGGGTGAAGTTCTTATCATAACCCACGTATTTCCCGAGAGTTCTTCTAAAAGTTCTTCTTTCGTCATTGTTTATCCTGTTGAATATAACCGGTAACTATCAAAAATTGTGCAGCACAGTAAGTAAGCATGATGAACACGCCTGCGTAGGCAAAGGGTTGGTAGAATTTATTTATGGCCAGCAAAGAATCTGAAACCACAAAAGCAGTTGCTCCCAGTAAATAAAATGTGGCAGCTTTTTTATTCACCTTTAAAAAGATGTGCAGGCTGCAAAGCAACATGCTACAAATAACAGTGGCATAAACCATCACGGGTAATTTCAGATCGGCCAGGTAAGGGTAAAGTTGCCAAACCAGCGTGATGCCATAGGCGAGTACTAAGGCAATGAATATGGGTTGTTTTTTTAGCAGAGAAGGCTTTTCAGACCGTATCCTTAAAAAATAAACGATATAAAAAATGTGGGTGGTTAAAAAGCTGACAAGTCCAAAAATAAAAAAGAGTGCATGTTTGATTTCAAACAGCAAAAACACGTCACCCATCCAGGAAAAGAACAAACCCGTGAGCAACAAGCCTTTGCCCGGAATGGTTGATCGTGTAAAATATACGATCAACAGTAGAACGGGTATTAGCAGCGGCTTTACAACAAAATGAAGCGTTTCAATGTTGGCGGCAATGCCCACCACATCCAACATGGCCAAAAACCAGAATACAAAGCTTAATTTTTTTTGAAGGGGTTGCTGCATTTTTATCTGGATTGGTAACTGGGGAAGGTTTT
>JANOUJ010000214.1:0-10462 GCA_031416815.1 Chitinophagaceae bacterium | reverse complement strand
TCCAACCGGCCACCAACAGTTTTTTTCTGCCGAACTTATTGGCTAATGTACCTGTATAATAATTGGTGATTGCTTTAACTATGCCAAAGACAATAATGAAGGAAAGAATGGCTGTTTTTGCAGCAATGGCAAATTCTTTTTCTGCAATCTGCGGAAGTATGGATCGTTCCAGACCAACCATACCACCCACAAACCCGTTGATGATGACCAAGAGGGTAAACTGTTTCCAGTTCTCTTTTAAACCTAATTGAACCTGCTTCATATAAGCCACAAAGCTGGCAGTTAAAAACGGCTAATCCTTTATCATAAGATAAATAATTAACGATGTGCCCGGATGCGGCTGAGGCTTACCTGTGTGATACCTAAATAGGATGCAACATATTTAAGCGGAACTCTTTTTAACACATCGGGGGCTTCGTGGAGGAGGGCTTTATATCTTTCTTCTGCAGTATGAAACTGCATGCCTTCAATACGGTTTACAGTATCTACATAGGCCGCTTCAAATATTTTTCTAAATAATCTTTCAATTTCAGGGAAACGATCATAGAGTTCGAATAACGCATTTGCATTAATGCTTATAATTTCTGCATCCTCCAGTATCTGTATGGCTTTTCTGCTTGGCTTGCCTGTCAGCAAACTTTCTACCCTGGCAATGATATTGTTTTCAAAAAAGAAATTCTCAGTAATGTCTATACCGTCATTTAAATAATAGATGCGTGCCACTCCTTTTTTGATGAAGTAAATAGTTTTGCAGGTATGGCCGATAGATTGAAGATCTATGTTTTTTTTAATAATAATACTATTACTTATCTCAGCTATCGCTTCTTCGGCTTCTTTAGAAAGCGAATTGTATTTTCTGAAATAGGTAAAGAGTTGTTCCATCGCTTAAAGTTGACAGAGGCAGTAAAATTTATCTGCAATAATGAAATTAATGCTTTTTTAAGTGCAGTAGATTTTTAGATTTTTTTTCTCTTACCCGGTAAATTCTGCTACAAAATTTTGTCATTAACATGCATATGCCACACTTTCCTTTTATAAAAAAAGCAGCCTTTCAGCTGCCTTTAGATTTTCCTCATGCTTAATTTATCCTTTCATTACTTTACTCTGGCAAACAAAATCTGTTCTTGGTAAAGCGGTATTGCTGATGGCTTTAAAGCCTCCTTCAATTTCAGTAAAATTTCTGTAACCACGTGCCTGTAAAATAGATGCTGCAATCATACTGCGGTAACCACCGGCACAATGAACGTAAAAATGTTCATCGGGGGTTATGTCTTTTATCCAGTCGTTGATATTGGCTAATGGCCTGTTATACGCCTCTTCCACATGCTCGGCTGCATACTCAGTTTCTTTACGGATATCCAGAATTTTATCTTTACCAATTTCCACTTCCCCGGCAAATTGTTCTGCAGTTATCCTGTCAATAACATCTGCTTCTTTGCCAGCTGCCAGCCATGCTGCAAAGCCACCTTTTAAATGACCCTGTACATTATCAAAACCAACACGGCTTAATCGGGTTACTGTTTCTTCTTCTTTACCGGGATCGGTAAGTAGTAACAAAGGTTGTTTTACATCTACAATCAGCGCACCTACCCAGGGAGCAAAGTCTCCATCTAAACCAATGCTTACTGATTGGGGAATAAAGCCTTTATAAAATTCAGTGTTGGTTCTGGTGTCCAATATCAGAGCCTCGGTGTTTTCTGCTGCTGCTTCAAATTCATCAGCAGTTAAAGCCCGCATGCCCTTGTTTAAAACAGTTTCAAAACTTTCGTAGCCTTTTTTATTCATGGCCACATTCAACCCAAAGTATGCCGGTGGTGCAAGTAACCCTTCGGTAACTGCATGTATAAAAGCTTCTTTATTGGGTTGATTTAGGGCATAGTTCATTTTCTTTTGATTGCCCAGGGTATCAACAGTTTCCTTCATCATGTTTTTACCACAGGCGCTGCCGGCGCCATGTGCAGGATAAACAATCACATCATCTGCCAAAGGCATTATTTTAGTCATCAAACTTTCATAAAGCAATCCTGCCAAATCTTCCATCGTCATACTTTCAGCTTTTTGCGCAAGATCCGGGCGGCCAACATCACCTAAAAACAAGGTGTCGCCACTGAAGATGCAATGATCTTTACCGGTTTCATCTTTTAAAAGAAACGTAGTGCTTTCCATAGTATGCCCTGGGGTATGCAGCACTTTAATAGTGATATCGCCAATTTTAAATTCTTCATTATCCTTTGCAGATATAAACTCAAACTCAGGACTGGCATTGGGGCCATACACAATGGCTGCACCGGTTTGCTTTGCCAGGTCCACATGCCCTGATACAAAATCAGCATGAAAATGGGTTTCGAAAATATATTTCAATTTAACCCCGTCTTTCTGCAACCTGTCTAAATAAGGTTGTGTTTCACGAAGTGGGTCAATAATGGCAGCCTCACCATTGCTGGTAATATAATACGCTCCCTGTGCCAGGCATCCGGTATAAATCTGTTCAATGTTCATGGTATAATTTTTTTAACTTTTATAATGCAAATATCCTTTGCAGTTTAAACTCTGTTGGTAACATTAGTTGCATTCAGTAACTGGCTGTAAAAATAGCCCCGTTTGCTTCGGTGTAATTTGACATTGGCATAAAAAAAGTGCAACCAATTAAAAAGGTTGCCTTTCGGCGACCTTCAGTTTTATTTTATAAAGATCTTTTAGCCAGAATGATAAACAACTCTGTATCTTTTCTTTTTATGAAAGAATTAGTACAAGGTTCAAAAGTTTGAAAAATAAAATACTTTTCAAATATAGGTTCGTATTGGCTTTTACTTCCACCAAAAGGCGGGCCCTGCTGTTCAAATTCCCGGTTAAATAAAACACCAGCTAATTTACCATTTGCTGCCAGCAGCGTATGCATTTTGGCAATATAGTTTTTTCGTAAGACAGGGTTAAGGGCACAGAAAAATGTTTGTTCCAATACCAGGTCATATTCGCCTTCATGCTCAAAAAAATCTCCAAGAATAATTTTAATATGCGGATTGCTTTTGTACTTTTCTGTTAACAGTGCTACCAAAGTTGGTGCTATGTCAATAACAGTTACATTGGTAAAGCCCTGTTGCAATAAATACGCAGCTTCGTAGGTATTACCGCAGCCGGGAATTAAAATGCGCAGATTTTTATTGGTAAGCTGATCAATGTATGCTTTCAGCGGCGGTGATACTTCGCCCATGTCCCAGCCTGTTGTGTTGGCATTGTACTGGCTGTTCCAATAGATTTCATCCAATGATGAAATACCGGATGTATTATCCACACAACATTTTATCTCAATACTATTATGCCCGGTTTCACTTTCCATTTTATTTAAAAAACAATTCTTTAATAATAATATAAATGCCCATTACCAGCACAAACCAGCCAAACCCTTTTTTAAGTTTTTGGCCGGGTATTTTTTTAGATAAAAGAATACCAATAAAAATACCGACAACAGAAAATGCGGTGAAAATACCCAGCAGTTTCCAGTCTATAATTTCGCTGCCCTGTAAATCGCCAATAAAACCAATAAGCGATTTTGCTGCAATAATAAAAAGTGAAGTACCAACAGCCAGTTTCATAGGCATACGGGCAAGTAATACCAATGCAGGTATGATCAAAAATCCGCCACCTGCACCCACCAACCCGGTAAGTAAGCCAACAACCGTTCCTTCCAGCAAGATCATTGGATAATTATAAACCCTGGGCGCATTTTTCTCCTGCTGCTTATTCTTCCCGGGACTTATCATACTTACCGAGGCTAGTATCATCACCACCGCAAACAATAACATCAACGCAATTGATTTGGTAATTACCAATGAGCCTATTGTAAAAAGTTCATTTGGGATAAAAGGCAGCAACCACATACGGGTTGCATATACAGCAGCAATAGATGGAATGCCAAAAATAAGAACAGTTTTAAAATCTACCCTTTTTTGCATGGCGCTTTGTACACCGCCTACCAATGCTGTAGAACCAACAATAAACAAGGAATACGCAGTTGCCAGTACAGGGTTAACCCCCATAATATAAACCAGGATAGGTACCGTTAAAATGGAGCCGCCACTACCAATTAATCCTAATGATATGCCAACAATGATTGCTAATACATAGCCAAAAATTTCCATGAAGTTTTATTTTGCTGCGGCAAAGTTGTGAATAATAAAATAAAGGTAGTGTTACAATAGTTACATTGAGAAAGAAGAATAACTCAAAAATTTGTGGCCTCGCCAAGAATCGAACTTGGATCTGGAGCTTCGGAAACTCTTATACTATCCATTGTACTACGAGGCCTGTATTGTTAATTTGTTAATCCGTTAAATCGTTAATCCGTATGATAACCTTAAAAATCAAAGTCTCTGTAATAATTGATGCACCCACCAATTAACGGATTAAACAATTAACGGATTAACGATCTTATTTTCCAAGATGCAAAAAATTACTGCCGAATATTTTTACCGCGATGGCCAGCAATATTACGCCAAAAAATTTTCTGATCACTGTCATGCCGTTGGGACCTAAGGCTTTTTCTATCCACTTTACAGATTTAAGCACCAAAAATATCACGATGCAGTTAATAAGTATGCCGAAAAAAATATTCACATCATCGTAATTGGCCTTTAAGCTCATTATGGTTGTGAGTGTTCCAGAACCTGCTATCAATGGAAAAGCAATGGGCACTACGCTGCCGCTTTTAGGATTGGCATCCGCTTTAAAAAAATCATGCCCCAGCACCATCTCCAGCCCGATAATAAAGATCACAATACTGCCTGCTACAGCAAAAGATTGAACATCGAGGCCAAGTATCTTCAAAAATTCCCGTCCTAAAAAAAGAAAAAGGATCATCAATGCACCCGATGCAAGGGTTGCCTGAATGGATCGTATCTCTCCACCCATTTTATTTCTTAACGATGCGAATACAGGAACATTCCCTACCATATCTATTACCGCAAAAAGCGTTAAAGATATTGTTACAATATCTTTAAGGGCGATGGTTCCAAAATCCATAAAGAAAGTTTTCGCAAAGATACCGATTTGCCATTGCGGCGGAACAGTTTGCCTTAGGAAATACCCGCCCAGGGTAATCTTAAAAATATTTTTCTTTAAACCGTGGATACTTTTTTTGCAACTCTTGCAAACAGCTTATGCAAAGACAATCTTCGTACTTAGCCTGTATAAAAGCCGATTCCTCAACTGTCAGTTGAATAGCACTGCATTGACATTGCATAATAGTACCGGCCTTGCATTCAAATGCAATGCTGCAGCGTGGACAAAGTTTTTTTTCGTGTTTACTCATAAAAAAGTATGCTTACCAGTTAAAGGTAATTCCCCCGGTTATCATAAACGGAATGGAATTATAACCTCTCAGGTCAAAGAATTTTTTATTGGTGATATTCTGTGCATCGGCAAAAAATTTCAAATGCTTTTTCAGTTTATATTCCGCATAAGCACTTATAAGGAGATATTTATCAAGCAGCACATCGTCTTTTTGATAACCGCCTACATCAAACCGGCTGCTTACCGATTTGGCACTGATGCCTGCTGATAGATCTTTGGTAAACTGGTAGCTTATATTCAGGCTGATGTTATGTTTCGGGCGACGGAGAAAATGATCGTAGGTGGTATCATTGGCACTTTTCCTGCTTTGTGTTTTTTCATTGCCGGTTATTAAAGTATAATTTGCCGACAGGGTTAATTTTTTAACCGGTTGTGCAGCAATTTCCAGCTCAAGCCCGTCAACTGTTTGTTTTACAAAATTGAAATATTTAAAGTTTACATAGTCGTAATCAATACCGTTTTTTATATCCCGGTGAAAATAAACAGCACGGGTACTGATTTTTTCATGCGATTGCTGAACTCCAAATTCAAAATTGACGGACCTTTCCGGCTGCAGATCTGCATTACCGCTGCCTTGTTTATCATACAACTGGAAAATAGATGGCGCCTTAAATCCTGATGCAACACTTCCGAATAGTCTCCAGTTTTTAGTAATTGCATAGGATGGGTTAAAACTGTAGGTTGCATTATTACCGTACCGGGAATGTTTGTTGGTTCTGCCGCCGATCTCAATGTTTAATTTTTTATTAAATGCGCTGAAGAACCACGATGCATAAAAAGAAGTTTGGTGGAGCGAAGTATCTGCAAACTTGATAGGGTAAGGACCAAATGCGCTGATCGATAAATAATCCTGGTTCATATTAGCCCAGCGATAATCCGTTCCAATCAATACAGTCAGCCATTTTGTTGCATTGATGTTTCCAAAAAGTTCTATGAATTGGGTTCTGCCGCCATATTTATTGCTTTCGTATTTAGAAAATCCAGAAACATAGCCGCTGTCATTCAGGTATTTTCTGTTCAACTGCCCAAACTGGTAATTGGCTGCAATACTCACGATTCCTTTTTTAAAATTTACTCCTGCGCCTGAGCTAAGGCTATTATTATCAATATCGTAATCTTTGTCATCAACAAAAACGCCTCCGTCTATATCTGCCTTATAGCGGCTGTACTGCAAAAATGTTCTTAACTGCAAAGACGGAATTACCTGGTACTGAACCGTAGCACTCACCACATCTCCACTATAACCATCTTTGTCAAAATCTTTATTACCGGTACTGTCATGAGCAGAAGAAAATCCGCTGGTTTTAAGTTTTGCATACCGTGCGGAGTAGGTAGCATTTCCTGCTTTGCCATACAGTTGAAGGTTTCCACGAAAAGTACTTTTATTGCCAATTGTAACCGTCGCTTTTACATTCAGCGGCTTTTTCACATCGGTTTTTACGGTAATGATATTGATAACGCCTGCAACAGCATCGCTGCCATACAGGGTAGATTGGGCGCCCTTGCATATTTCTATTCTTTCCACATCATTGATAGAAAAAAGGTTCAGGTCAAATTCGCTGTTGATCATGGACGGGTCGCTTACCGGTATGCCATCAAGCAGTATCAATGTTCTGCCGGATGAGGCACCTCTCATAAAAACAGTTTGTACACTCCCGGTTGTATTGTATGCACCGTTGATGGTAATGCCCGCCTGTTCATTCAAAACCTGGGCAACAGTTTTACCACTGCTTCTTTCAATTTGTTCTTTGCCGATAACGGTAACCACTTTGCCCGTTTGAGATTGCTTTACCGGTGTTTTGGTGGCGGTTAAAACCACTTCATCTAAAATTTTTGTACTGTCTCCCGAATTGGTTGGCACAGGTTGCTGTGCGTACAACTGGCTGCTGAATAAAACAGCAGCCGCAATAAAAATTTTCTTTTTCATGTTTGAAAAAATTTTTGTTGTGACTGCTTTCGAGAAATTAATAAAAGAAAGAAATATAAATGCTTTGCAGCTTTTAAACTCCATGCCTTTCACCCGAAAGCTTTGAATAATTGTTGATGAACCTGGCAGGTCTTCTGGCTTACAACACATTTCTAAAACCTTCCCGTATTTAAACAGTGGTTATGAAGTTTGAAATGTTGACCTTAGTCCGCCAGCTGGCGGATTTGGGGTATTGCTTACAGCTACGGGGATAGCTCCCGTTTTTCACGGGATTCCCTTTTAATTCCGATTTGACATCGGAAACCAAATCCGCTGCAAATGTAAATGGAATGACATGAATCAGCCAACAATAAATCTCCACAGGGTATTGTGTAAAAAAATTATGCCGTTTAGATAGTTGCTGTCTGTTCGGTATTATCAACCTGCCTCCCGTCAGGCAGGTTCTAATTTTCAAACCGACCTTGCGGTGCTTTTTCAATTTGAATTGGTAGTATCTTTAAAGCATGCAAATAAAAAGTAACCCGCAGGGTTCTGTAAACAAACTCAACCTGTTCTCCCTAACCATGCTTGTGATAGGATTTGTAATTGGCATGGGGATCTTTAGAACGGCAGCAACAAGTGCAAAGGATGCAATTTCTCCTTCTGTATATTTTAGCGCCTGGGCTATTGGCGGGCTGGTGGCTTTGTGTGGGGCGCTTACCTATGCAGAAATTGGCAGCAGGTATCCTGTAACGGGGGGTTACTATAAGGTCTTTGCCAAAGCATATCATCCAAGTATTGCTTTTGCGATCAACTGCATCATACTGGTAAGCAATGCTGCAAGCGTAAGCGGGGTGGCATTAATAGGCAGTGGTTATTTATTAAAATTATTTCCGGGCAACTATACAGATATTGACAAAGCCCTGGTAAGTTCTGTCGCCATTCTTATTTTTTACCTGATTAATTTAAAAGGATTAAAAACCAGCTCTACTACACAGAATATTTTAATGATGATAAAAATTACCATGGTAATTGTTTTGATATCAGCATTATTCTTCCCGGATAAATATGCAGTGGACGATGCGGCGAAAGCAGTTGCAGCACCTGCGCAGGCTTTTACCTGGATTGATTGGGGTAAAAGTCTTGGTCTGAGCCTGATTGCTGTTTCTTTTACTTATGGCGGTTACCAGCAAACCATTAACCTCGGTAATGATGTGCAAAATCCTTCCAAAAACATACCCAGGGGAATTTTTATCGGTATCATCATTATCATTGGATTGTACATGCTGGTTAACCTCAGTTATTTTAATATAGTTGGCTTTAACCAGATGAAAGGTGAAAGAGAAATTGCTTACGTGGTAATTGAAAGGATATTCGGCACAGGCGGCGCATCTGCATTCTCAGCGTTTCTTTTTTTAGGTGTATTGGCTTATGTAAACGGATCGCTGCTAAGCAACCCCCGTGTAATGTATGCCATGGGCGAAGATGGAAGTTTACCAAAGATATTTGCCCGTTTTAATAAAGACTCTAACGTAACTACTTTCTCCTTAACAATGTTTTCTGCGCTCTGCATCGTCATCCTCTATTTTGCGCAGGAATTTGAAAAGATATTAACCTTCACCATCTTCCTGGATAGTTTTGGAATGATATTAAGCTGTGCTACCATTTTCTGGTTTCGTAAAAAAACAAAACACCTGAATGGTACCGGTATATATCAAATGAAATTCTTTCCATTGATGCCGATAATCTTTATGTTGGCTTACCTTTTTGTAGCAGCCAGTATAACCATTGCCGACCCCAGGGCGGCACTAACCGGTGTGGGCGTTCTTGCCGTTTTCGTTCTCCTGTATTTTATTTTAAGGAAAAAGAATAATGGCCTTTAGAAAACCAATAAAAAAGTTGCATGCTGGATTCTTTATTCTTTAAAACACATTGACCAGGTTGACCTAAAATCGATTTGCCGTTTGTACAATTGTTTCATACGTTTTAGCTGTAGATGAATTATTTTTGCCATATGCGCTATAAATTTTTAACCCTTTTCCTTTTATTGGTATGTACAGGAACTTTACAGGCGCAGCAAAAATGGAGCCTGCTGGCGTGTATAGAGCATGCAATGAATAATAACATTTCGGTAAAGCAGGTTGACCTACAAACGAGGATCGCTGAATTGACACTAAAGCAAAGCAAGTACGGTCAGTTGCCTAATTTAAACTTTAACGGGGGACCGGCTTTTAGTAATGGCCGTAACCAGGACCCAACTACATTCAGTTTAATTACCCAAAGCTATTTATCGGCTAATATGCAGTTGCAAAGCAGCGCCGATATTTTTAACTGGTTTAGCAAACGCAACACCATAGCCGCCAACGAGTGGGAATTACAGGCAGCCAAAGCCAATACCGATAAATTAAAGAATGATGTTGCTTTAACGGTAGCAAACCTGTATTTACAGATCTTACTGGGTATGGAGCAGGAAAAGATTGCGGGCATACAATTAAAGCAATCGCAGGCGCAGCTAAATAATACCCGTAAACTTGTTGATGCAGGCAATTTACCCGAGTTAAATGCGGCAAATTTGGAAGCACAGGTTGCTATAGATAGTTCAAACGTAATTACAGCAAAGGGAAATGTGATACAAAATATACTATCTATAAAAGCTTATATGGCTATTGATGCTGCCACTCCTTTTGAGATTGAAACCCCTGCGGCTGAAAAAATATTTGTTGAAAAACTGGCTGACCTGCAACCGGAGACAGTTTATGCATTGGCCATGGCCAATATGCCTCAGCAACGGTTTAATGATTTTAAACTTAAAGCTGCCCAAAAAACATCGGCAGCAGTAAAAGGCAGTATGTATCCAACGGTTTCAATGTATGGTGGCCTGGGTAGCCGTTATAATAACAGGGCGAGTGAAATAACAGGTGTTACTTTTTCTAATGATACTATTGGTAAAGTAGTTGTAGGGGGAACACCTTATAATGTTTTTGCACCTTTTCCGGATTATACATCACGCAAGCAAGGTTTTTTTTCGCAGTTAAATCAAAATTTCAACCAGACTGTAGGATTAACTTTAAGTGTTCCGATCTTTAATGGTTTGGGTGCCCGTACCAATTTCCAAAAAAGTAAAATAAATATCCGCAACCAGGAGTTGCAAAAAGAACTCGATAATCAAACACTGAAACAGGATATATACAAAGCTTACAACGCCGC
>JANOUJ010000213.1:0-7895 GCA_031416815.1 Chitinophagaceae bacterium | reverse complement strand
GAATAAGACAGTGAACCCAGCTCTTCCTGATTTATTATAACCTGTTTATTTACCTGGTGTGGCGATGAGGCGCTTATCACCACCATATTAGAAAGCGAATCTGCCGCTGCTTCAAAAAAACCCTGCCTGGCTTCTGCGTCTGATAAGTTTATAACTGAATCTAAAGGGTTTTCGGGATCAATGAAAGAAAGGGGCTCTCCCCGTGTTACGGCAAAACCTTCATCCCTGGTACCTGTGCCGGAGTGGCATGCATCTAAAAGCACCAGCAGGCTTCCTTCACTGCCAAGTTTTTTTCTGATGGTAAGGAGAAGAGGATACAGGTCATCGTCACGCAAGTGGTTTTCGCCCTTGTAACCGGTCGGGTTATATTTGGGCATCGCATCATAAGGTAAAAAAGCTTCATCATACCCGTCGTCTTCATCTTTTCCAAGTTCGATGGTCTTTTGATCTCTTATTTGCTGGCCATGGCAGGATAAATGAAATACAACAACATCATTTTTTTTTGCCTTTTCAGATAGTTGGAAAAGTGCGTGTAATATAGCCTTCCTGGTAGCCTTACTGTTAATTAATGTGTCGATGTTTTTTTGTTCAAATCCGTTTCTGCTTAAGGCTGCTTTAATATATTTTACGTCATTTACGGAAGCTATTGGCTTTATTTTGCTTACAGCCGGATATTCGCCAACGGCTACGATCAGCGCCAGCTTATTTTGCGATAGCGAGTTTTGGGTAATAAGCACTGAAAGTAGAAATAATAAATATTTCATTAGAAGAAATACTGGTTGCAATAATTAATTCAGGTCGTTGTTAATAGAGGAAAGCTAACGCTTGATTGCACAACAAACAATACCCACCAGCACTTATTTTGCAAAACTTTATCAATTTGTTATTGTGTCATGTTCGACGATTATCTGCCAAAATCATCGTCCACTCTTACAATATCTTCTTCGTCGCTGGGGTTTTTTGCATCAGTATGCTGCCATATTTCAGCCACAATTCCCCAATTTTCCAAGCCAATTAGCCTATGCCTCTCGCCTTGTTTTAAGTGGATGATATCTCCTATATTTAATGGTGTGGTTTCGTTCTGTTGATCGTTGTCGCTGGTTACCACAGCCGCTGCCCCACCTATTAGTTTCCAAATTTCAGCCCTGCGGTTATGATATTGCCAACTTAACCTTTTTTCAGGAGCTATGATTAAAATTTTGGGACTCAACTTGCCCGAAATATTCAATTCTTCCTTCGTAAAACCTGGAAAATACAGCTCAATAAAATTCTTTGCCTCATCTTCTTCAATCACACAATACCCGCCCCAGGGAAGGGTATTGTCAATTTTATTTACTTTAAAATTGTTAAGATGCAGATATTCTGCAATATGCTCAAAAATTAATTCTTTGGGGGTGTTTGCTTTAAAATTGAGGCTCATGTATTGTTATTTT
Organism: Chitinophagaceae bacterium; assembly: GCA_031416815.1. Lineage (GTDB taxonomy): Bacteria > Bacteroidota > Bacteroidia > Chitinophagales > Chitinophagaceae > Ferruginibacter. The sequence continues at coordinate 6,462 of JANOUJ010000213.1, read as the reverse complement.
AGCGGCCCATAAAAACCATTAATATCTGTACATCGCTTGGGTTAACTCCCGAAATGCGGGAAGCCTGTCCCAATGTTCTGGGTTTTATTTTTGTAAATTTCTGTCGGGCTTCATTACTGAGAGAAACCAGTTTTTCATAATTAAAATTATCAGGAATAATCAGATCTTCCAGTTGGCTCATTTTAGAAACCAGTTCTCTTTCCTTTTCAATGTAGGTACCGTACTTTATCTGTATCTCAGCCTGCTCCAGGGTTTCATTATTAAACGCTGCCAGTAATTCTTTTACTTTAGGGATATATTTGATCATGTCATTCAGCCCCACCATTGGCCGGAGCAATACCTGCGCCGCCTTTTGTTTATTTAATAACGATGACGATTGAACGCTTTCTAAAAACCCTGCTGTTTCTTCGGGATCCAGGCTCGTTGAATTAAGCAGGCTTTTAATGATGTCCACATTTTCTCTCTTGATTTTCACTTTATCCATTCTTTCCTGCGATGCCAGGCCCAGCCGGTAGCTAATTTCTGTCAACCTCAGGTCTGCATTGTCTTGCCTTAACAAAGTCCTGAATTCAGCACGGCTGGTAAACATGCGGTAAGGCTCATCTGTTCCTTTGTTTATTAAGTCGTCTATTAATACCCCAATGTAAGCTTCGCTTCTTTTTAAAATAACAGGCTCTAATTTTCTTATCTTTTGATGCGCATTAATTCCTGCCATTAAACCCTGACAAGCCGCTTCTTCATAACCAGTTGTTCCATTAATTTGCCCGGCAAAAAATAAATTACCAATCAGCTTGGTCTCAAGGCTAAATTTTAGTTGTGTTGGAGGGAAGAAATCGTACTCAATTGCATATCCGGGTCTGAACATTTTACAATTTTCAAAGCCTGGTACCATCTTAAGTGCCTGATGCTGAACGTTTTCTGGCAAAGAGGTTGAAAAGCCATTAACATAAATTTCAATGGTGTTACAGCCTTCGGGCTCTACAAATAATTGGTGTCGGTCTCTTTGGGCAAACCTGCTTATCTTATCTTCAATACTGGGGCAATACCGGGGTCCTGTTCCCTGTATTCGACCTTGATACATAGGGCTTTGCTCAAATCCTGTCTTTAAAAGTTCGTGTACTTTTTCGTTCGTATACGTGATCCAGCAACTTTTTTGTTGGTGAGGCTTTATGTTGACCGCTCCCAGATAGCTAAAGCCGACAATTTCGTCATCTCCTTTTTGTTCCTCCATTTTAGAATAATCAAGGCTCCGGCCATCAATTCTGGGCGGTGTGCCAGTTTTAAGCCTGTCAGTCTCAAAACCAAGGGAAACTAATTGTTCAGTTATCCCCGTTGAGGACTTTTCCGCCATCCTCCCGCCGCCGAAATTTTTCTCACCAATATGTATAACTCCATTTAAAAAAGTACCATTAGTTAAAACAACCGCCTTGCCCCTGATTTGGTGGCCCAAACCGGTTGAGACACCCACAGCAGTGTTGTCCTCAACAATAAGGGCCTGAACAGTATCCTGGTAAAAGTCTACGTTAGGTGTATTTTCTAGCATTTCTCGCCAGGTTGCGGCAAAAAGCATCCTGTCGCTCTGTGCTCTTGGACTCCACATGGCTGGCCCTTTTGACCGATTCAACATTCTAAATTGAATGAGGCTTTTATCAGTAACAATGCCACTATATCCACCCATGGCATCAATTTCCCGTACAATTTGACCCTTTGCTATGCCGCCCATTGCCGGATTACAACTCATTTGACCAATTGTTTGCAAGTTCATGGTAACCAGTAAAACCTTGCTACCCAAATTGGCGGCCGCGGCGGCAGCTTCGCAACCGGCATGGCCGGCACCTACTACTATTATATCGTAATTCTGAAACATGAAATGCAAAGTTACCTTAATCGGCCTCCAAATTTTCTAACAATTTCCTTTTCTGCAAGCACGCCGCTGATAGATACGCCTTGGTTCAGCCGTTGAAAGTCACCTTGGTTAAATAAAGCAATCTGCTCAAAGTAGGCCTGATTGTTTATAATAAAAGCTACCAGTTCTTTATTGCTCTCTATATTAGACACTTCAATTGCCTTAATTTTTTGAAGTATTCTTAAACAGAAGGGATATTTAGTTCGATCATACAGGTCTTCAAAATATGATCTTACGCCCATTACATCTATCCTATTTCCCCTAACTTTATTATGTTCTATCCTTTCTACCCGTATGTTTATAAAATTCCAGCATAAAAGCAGGTCCTCCTCCTTAGCAAAATCAAAATAAGCTACGGGCACGATATGGTCAAACTGCCATTTTTCCGCAAAATTGTCCCAAGACAAATCATTTTTGAATTGAATAGCTATCCACTCTCTAAAGAATTCGATGTCCAGTCCAAAATATCGGGCATAAGCACCGCTTTGGGCCTTTTCTATTACATAACGGCGTAAAGCAATTTGCCATTTACGCTTTTCTCTTTTTTTAAGTATAGATTCTGACGTTTCGATCAAATTAGGGTTGGGCATATGCTGTTTTTATGCAAATATAACGTTTCACGGCGAACTGTTCCATAGGGGAACTGTTCTCCGTGAAACAAGATCTTAGTTGAAATACAGATTAAGCCACTTGTTTTCTGCCAATCTCATCTGCTGTTGATGAACTTTGTTCTTGTCCTTATACCCACACAAGTGCAGGGCAGAATGAAATATTACCCTATGAAGCTCTTCTTTAATAGAAACTCCCAATTGTTTTGCATTGTCTTTTATCCTGTCAACACTCAAATAAACCTCCCCTTCTATTTCGTTTCTGGAAGAACTAAGATCAAATGTGATAACATCAGTATAAAAATCATGTTTTAGAAATTCCCTGTTAATGGTGAGAAGGTGTTCGTCTGAACAAAATATATAGGATATATTAGCAAGCTTCTTCTTCTCGCTGGTAAAAAGTTTATCAATAAAAAACTTAAGCCTGGTTCGATCTTTTAATGTGGGGGTTCGATCCAGAAAATAGAATTGAACTTTTTTCATGTCTTTATTTCTGATATCGAAATTAGATAACAATATTGATTTGATACATTTGCAGCTGACTTTAAATGAAGCAATTGAAATGAAGAAAAGGCTATCTGAAGTAAGGGTTGGTAAATATGCTATTATCACATCATTTGAAAATGACGATATTTTTTTAAAGCTTATGGAAATGGGTTGTATCCCAGGAGAGATCATTAAAATTGAGCAAATTGCCCCATTAGGCGATCCCATATCTATTACTGTAGCTGGCTATCGGTTAAGTTTAAGGCTGGATGAAGCCAAAATGATATGGGTTGAGGAAACGGCTGTCCGGGTTTAATTAAACAAAAACAGAGATTTTTATAATGAAAATCGGACTTTATTTCGGCTCTTTTAACCCGGTGCATGTTGGCCATTTAATAATTGCGAACCATGCGGTTAATGAAACCCTCCTTAGCCAGGTCTGGTTTGTCGTATCTCCCCAGAATCCCTTTAAACAATCATCTTCTTTACTCAACGAATATCACCGCCTCCATTTGATCAAATCTGCCATAGATGGTGAAAATAATTTACGGGCCAGCAGTGTTGAGTTTACTTTACCCAAGCCATCTTACACAATTGACAGCCTTGCTTACCTGAAAGAAAAGCATCCGGAGCATGAGTTTTCAATTTTAATGGGCAGTGATGGGTTTCAGAATTTAAACAAGTGGAAAAATTATGAGGTAATTATCGCCAACCATTCCCTCTTTATTTATAAGAGGCCGGGATTTGAAGTTAAAGAAACCTTCGGTGCAACCATACATATATTGAATGCTCCGCTTTTAGAAATATCGTCTACCCATATTCGTGAGTTAATTAAAAACAAAAAATCAATTCGGTTTCTGGTGCCGGATGTTGTAAAGGAAGAAATAGAATTGGCTGGCTATTACAAAAACTAATCAAAAGACAAACCCCGTTAAAAGACAAAATAAAACGATGAGTGGCGCCGGGATTTTAGAAAACTGTAAGATAAGGAAGGTACCCAAAATGACAGCAATATTAATATAACTGATCGTGCTTAATGACATGATTGAAACATCTTTAACCAGGTACAATGTTGCCGCAATCATAATGCCTACTACCGCAGCATTGATCCCTTCGAGTGAACGTAAAACCACTACGAATTTTTTTATGTACTGCCAAACGGGAAAAAAGAAAAGTACCAGTAATGCGCTTGGAAGAAAGATGGCTACAGAGCCAATTAAACACCCCAATAATTGAATCCTGGGGCCCTCATTTTTTAATGCAATGCCTCCCATAAACGACGCAATTGAAAATACAGGACCGGGAATTGCTCTTACAAGACCTGCGCCGGTAAGTAGCTCCTCTCTTTCTACTTTAATAACGTCCGGATTTTTTTTCACTACTCTTTCTGATGTGGGCCTGGCAACATACTGATCAAGCATTAACGGAATTAAAACATCGCCTCCACCGAAAACGAAGGAGCCGAAGCGATAAAAGTTTTCAAAAAGGTTATAGGGTTTTTTATTCTCCCAATTCTGCTTCCTGGCTGTTTCACTTAAAAACCCAGCGATCACAAAAATCAAAACAAAGAGCCAGATATTTGTCCATCTTATCTGCCTGGGTTTTATTACTTCTTTAGCTGGTATACGCTTGCTGCTGAAATTTGTGGAAATACCCCCGCAAATGATCAATACCGGAATTATCCAGGACGTTTTAAAAAGAAAATATGTACTCAAAAGAGCAATAAGCATTATCACTTGTGTTATTGTGTTTTTTATGCTGATCTGGTATGCTTTAAATGCCGCATAAGCCAAAAACCCAATAGCCATTGGTTGTATAAATTGAAATAATGTTGGCTTAATATTATTGGTTCCGATATTACCAACAACAAAAGACAAACTTCCCATTAAAATGCAGGCCGGTAAAATCCATATTATCAAAGTAAGTACCGCCAATTTTACGCCACCGCGTTTAAAGCCGATGAGCGTAAGTGTTTGTGTAGAAGATGCACCGGGCAACAGTTGACAGAACGAAACATACTCCATCAATTCTTCTTTTGTTATATCCTTTCTTCTTTCAACGAAAGTTTTTAAAACCATCCCCACATGGCCTTGTGGGCCACCAAAAGCTGTTATACTGTGTATGAATACAGACTTCAAAAAGGGAATATGACGAACCAGTTTTTTCAATATTGCATTTAGTTGGTTTGGTAACAACATAGCATTGATAGCCCAGCCTATGCCTTTAATCCAATCTCCCTTAGTCTTTCGTCCAGGTATTCCCCGGCTGTTATATCATCATACAATTTAGGATGCTCAGCATCAATACAATTTTCAAGGCAGCGTAAACTCATCGATGATTTTGGGTGAAGAAAAAAAGGAATGGAAAAGCGTGAGGTGTGCCAGAATTGTCGTGCGGGATTTACAACCCGGTGTGTTGTGCTGCAAAGCTTATTATTGGTAAGCCGCTGGAGCATATCCCCAACGTTTACAACAATCTGCTCTGGCAATGAGGTAACCGGTACCCATTCGTTCTGCTTCGACAATATTTCAAGTCCATCGGCTGAAGCCCCAACCAAGAGCGTAATCAGGTTAATGTCCTCGTGCTGTTCTGCCCGGATAGCACTGACCGGTTCAGTTGTTATTGGCGGATAATGTATTGACCTTAAAATGGAGTTGCCGTTGTAAACAAACTCATCAAAATAATTTTCATTCAGGTTTAGGTACAAGGCAATTGCCTGTAACAAAGCTGTTCCAGATCTTTCAAAGGCCCGGTATGCCCCTGCTAATGTTTCGTCAAAATCCAGAATTTCCTTTACCGAAACATTATCAGGATATATTGCTTCACTAAAATTATCTCTTGCAACCTGCCCATATTGAAAAAACTCTTTTAGATCCGGTGCTTCGCTTCCTTTTGCATGCTCTTTCCCAAAGCTGGTGTAACCACGTTGTCCAGCCAGGCCTTTAATTTCATACTGATTTTTTTGTTCCAGCGGAAGAGAGAAAAACTGTTGCACGTGCTTATATAAATCAGCTATAAGCTCATTTGAAATTCCATGGTTCTTTACTGCCACAAAACCAATTTCCTCATAAGCCTTCCCTAAATTTTTTACAAACTGATTTTTCTTATTTTGATCTTCTGATAAAAACTCGCTTAAATCAACTGATGGGATTGACATGATGTATGACTTTAATTTTTCCGAATGTAGCACTGCCTATGAAAAAATACAAAATATCTTTAGGATTGGCCTCTTTTAAAAAAATCAGTTGTACGTATATACCACCGTTTCATTAAATATCTGTTTTCCAAATTGATCGATGGCAAATTGTTTAGCTCTCATATGGGTATTAACAGCTTTTATAAAGCCCATATCCGATGTCTTTTTCCATTGTTTATCACGATAAACAAATTTCTGAAGTGAATACCTGATACTATCTCTAGTAAATACCCCTCCAAATTCAATTCGTATTTTTTTTGTTTCGG
>JANOUJ010000212.1:0-1793 GCA_031416815.1 Chitinophagaceae bacterium | reverse complement strand
TTCCTCCAGATGACCGAATTTGTTACAAATTCAAAATAGATACCATCGCGGTGGCCCATGATGGTGTTGGCAATAATGCGCATGCTGTCGCTTTTCCAGCAATGAATACCATTGCCACTCTCCTGTTCTATTTTGTGGTTGGCGGTAATGGTATTTTTTTCAATGGTACAGTTTATTCCATACTGGGAATAAATTCCAAAAAAAGTATCTTCAAGTATATTGTTACGGATCACTACATCCCTGCTGTTATAAATTTTTATACCGGCAAAATCTTCAATGCTTGAGATACCGGAATGAATGAGCTTAAAGCCATCTACCATTACACCATTGGCTTTTATGGATATGATCTCATAGGTATGATCTCCATTTAAAACAGGCCTGCCAATACCGATCAGGTAAATGGATTTTTGAATTACCAGATTTTTTTCATGATACTCCCCGGGCTCAACCAAAATGCTATCGCCATTACCAGCAAGTACCAATGCCTGCTGAATTGTTTTAACAGTTTGGCTTTTACCAATACGAATGGTTTTTGCCAAAACATTACCTGCAAACAATATTAACGCCGCTATGGAGATTATTTTTTTCAAGGCTTACTTAAATCATTCCAGGCAACAATACTGCCGGGGAATCTTTTTTGAACAACCAACAAACTGTCTTTATGATCAAAGGCAGCTATATTACCTCCCATGGGACTTCTTAACGCTTCTGCTTTTAAAAAAAATGCTGTGTTAACATCCAGCAACTGGTGAGTGCCTGTATAATTAGTGAGATAAATATTTTTAATGTTAGCAGTTTCAGCGGCATTTTTTTTAAGGTAACTTAAAATACATGCAGCATCATCAAACTTAAAAATTTTGCCTTTGCCTGTAACAACCTCTGCTCCAAACCTAACATCACTGATCGTCATTTTACATACATAACAATTATCAACACCAACTTTAAGCGCTTCTGGCCCGGTATTGCATGATGATAAACTGATGATAAAACCCAATGCCAACGCAGCAGGTACAGTTACCATACTTCTTTTCACTTTCCTGGCATTGCGAAAAACAACCACCACCATAAAAAGTAACAAGGCGCCTGCTGAAACAAATATCCATCCTCCTATATCAGGCATGGAGTATGCGCCAAAGTTCAATAACTGCTTAAATCCAATCAAAGGTGGCTGGTATGCCATGCCCGGTACAATAATAGCAGCATTGGGATCTAAATTGTGCCCATAATTATATTCCCATCTCCAGAAATCGTACATGGCTATGATCCCAAAACTTACAAACATCACGAACAACACATACAGTAATTTTCGTTTTGCCACAATACCTGCTACCACAAAAAACAATGCAAAAAAACCAATGATGTAAGGCAGAATGGTGAACTCGAAAAAATCTGCTGTATGCAATGTCTTCATACCAATGTAATGGTTCAATCCGTTAATAATGTCAACATCGCCCCCAATATTATTGGAATAAATTAGTAGGCGTAAACCTTCGGGATATTGCGGAGCTGACAGTTCTATTCTCCAAATTGGAACAAATAAGGAAGCAACCAATAATATAGCCGCTCCTGCTAAAAGCAGTCTTGATAATATCGAGATTTTATTGGTCATTTCTATTTTACTGCTTTAATAAAAAAGGAGCAGTTGGATGATTCTAAGCTGCTCCTTTTTTGATTAAAATTAATTAGCCTATTTTTCTGCCGGAACAGGTTTGCCTAAACCAAATGAAATAGGGACATTACTTCCTGCCGGTGATACTCTTACGTATCCTGACATTTCCTGGTGCAATGCGCTG
>JANOUJ010000211.1:0-8853 GCA_031416815.1 Chitinophagaceae bacterium | reverse complement strand
ATTGGTAGAATTGCGGTTTTCTGTTTCAGTTTTTTCATCGTAAACGGCTGGCTGTATTTTAGATAATAAAGCAGTAAGGTTGCCCATTTCCACATGATCGCAGGCACCCCTTACTGCGCCGCATTTTGTATGGCCAAGTACCACAATAAATTTAGAACCAGCTGCCTTGCAAGCAAATTCCATACTGCCCAGTATATCTTCATTAATAATATTGCCGGCAATACGCACACTGAAAATATCACCCAGGCCCTGGTCAAATATCAGTTCGGCAGATGTCCGGGAATCTATGCAACTTAATATAACAGCAAACGGATGCTGTCCGTCGGATGTTTCGTTTGCCTGTTGTAAAAGATTGCGGTTTACTTTAAGGTTGTTCACAAATCTTTTGTTTCCTTCTTTTAATAATTCAAGTGCCATAGTCGGAGTAATAGCAGCCTGCATTTCTTTTGTTAATGTTTTCATTTTATTTGTTTTTAAGTTTTGAAAAATAGTTAAGCAGGTTCAATAAAGTTTATCGTTTCAACAGTTATGTTTTTCAGTTTTGCATTGCTTCGGTAATCCCTTATAAGTTCAACCACATCATAGGCAATTGATTTGGAGTTGGTACAATCAATAATTACTTTTGAATTTGCAGGAATTTCATCCAGTTCTTTAATGACATTTGCTTTGTTGAAGAATGAAACTTCTTCTGCCAGAATCAGGTGGTGTACTTGCTTGCCTTCATCAGTTGAAATGGTTTCTTTCATGTGATGTGAGTTACGGTAACTGTGGCGCAGTGTATAAAATATGCCAAACAATAAGCCAATAGTAATTCCTTTTAAAAGATCGGTTGCAAGTATTGCTACAACAGTTGCAGTGAAGGGAATGAACTGCTCCCAACCTAATTTGTACATCTGTATAAATAATGAGGGCTTTGCAAGTTTGTATCCTACCATCAAAAGGATAGCAGCAAGGCTCGCAAGCGGAATCATGTTTAATAATCCAGCAATGGTTATTGCTGAAATCAATAAAAACACACCATGTAATATGGTAGACATTTTTGTTTTACCACCAAAATTTATATTAGCCGAACTGCGTACAATAACCTGTGTAACTGGCAGGCCCCCAATCATTCCCGAAACTATATTACCAAGTCCCTGTGCTTTTAATTCTCTGTTGGTGGGTGTAATTCTTTTGTTTGGGTCCATTTTATCTGTAGCCTCAACACATAATAATGTTTCTAAACTGGCAACAATGGCTAACACAATGGCAATTTTCCAAACTTCAAAATTGGTGATTGCACCAAAATCAGGAAATGTAAACTGGCTGAAAAACTCCCTTAAATTATTTGCCACCGGTAATTGTACAACCTGATCGGCGGCCAAACTGAAATTTAGTGTACCGGCCTTAAACAGGTAATTCATTACTATACCCAAAACGACAACAACAATGGGTCCTTGTAATAACTGAAATATTTTATGTTTTTTTGTTAGTACCCGATCCCACAAAATAAGGAGGGCCAAAGAAATGCCTGCAATTAAAATAGCACCGGGTGTAATAAAATCCAGGGCTTTTGTAATTTCAGAAAAGGTGTTTTCACCATCTGCCTGTAAAAAGGCATCATCACCTTCTGCATCTTTATCCCATCCCAGCGCATGCGGTATTTGTTTTAAAATAATCAACAAACCGATGCCGGTAAGCATTCCTTTAATTACCGAAGACGGAAAGAAATAGGCAATAAAACCAGCTTTGGCAAAACCAAGGGCTAGTTGAATAAGTCCGGCTAATACAACAGCCAGTAAAAATGCCGGCCAGGATCCCAACGTAGCAATTGATGTTAATACAATTACTGCAAGGCCTGCTGCCGGACCACTAACTCCTAATGGGGAACCACTGGCAATACCAACTACAATACCCCCAATAATGCCGGCAATGATGCCAGCAAACAACGGAGCTCCGGATGCGAGGGCGATACCTAGGCATAATGGAACCGCCACAAAAAAAACGACCATGCTGGCAGGCAAATCGCTTTTGATTTCTTTAAGCATGTTTTTAATCTCCATAAATAGTTGTTTTTTGGTTGAGAAAACAAAGATAGTAATAATATTCATAAAGATAGTATTACTATCTCATAGAATTGTAAAACTTTTAACTACTTTTGTATCCTAAGTATAAAACGCCTTTCAAGCAAAGGATTTCTTGTTAATCTGTATAAAATAATAGGTAATGGAACTGGAGTTTCAGATAAAAATGAACCAAAAATTGTTTTTGCGTAATCCGGAACTGACTGAACTGGGCAAAAAAATTATTCAACATAGTATTGAGGTAATAAATAAGAACGGATTTGAAGCTTTTACATTTAAAAAACTTGCAGAGGATATTAACTCTACTGAGGCAGGAATTTACCGGTACTTTGAAAACAAGCATAAGTTATTGATGTATATCACCGCATGGTACTGGAGCTGGCTCGAGTACCGGATAATGATACATACATTGAACGTAAAGGACCCTGTTGTTAAACTAAAAAAAGTAATTCAGTTATTGGCAGCAACAGTGGAGGATGACATAACCACCAGCCATATTAATGAGCAAATTTTGCACGAGATCATTATCGCCGAGGGTTCAAAAGCGTATTTGACTAAGCATGTCTCTGAAGATAATAAAGATCAGTTTTTTAAACCTTACAAAGATCTTTGTGCAAAGGTGGGTGAAATTATAAGTGAATGCAATCCGTCATATAAATATCCGAGATCACTCTCCAGCACAGTTATAGAAATGGCACACTTTCAGAATTTCTTCATGAATAATCTTCCGGCATTAACAGATTTTGGTAAAGAAGATGAGACCAAAGTAGTTGCTTACCTGGATGAACTGGTTTTTTCAGCCATTAAATAAATACAGCCTTTCCAATAAATTGCCTAGTTTTTTGCACTGTCCTTTCTTGGAGCCGAAAGCAATGATGGCGCTGATAGGGTAGAAGGTGTACTTGTTGTTGTAACAGTTGACGGTCCTGCCGGTTTACTGTTTAATGGTGCTCCCACTGCGATCTCACATTTATGTCCGGGTTCTCCGTGCGGAGGGTTCATGCCGGGTGCTGTTTTAGTTGTTGTGGGCACTTCCTTCATCGTTACCTGAGGCTGAGCACTTACCGCTGCTGGTTGTACAGTAGCAGGAGGCGCCGGTTTACTGTTTAGTGGTGCACCAACAGAAATATCGCAACGGTGACCGGGTTGACCATGAGGAGGATTCATTCCAGGCGCTGTAGCTGTTTGAGCTGCTGTTGTTTGTGTTATCATTTGCGGATTTGTCGCTACTGTATTGTTTTGCGGGTTCATTGTTACAGTTTGTGGCTGTATTATGTTTACAGGCGTATTTGCCGCAGGGGTTACGCCCGGAATTACAGTTGTATTAGCGGGAGCTGTAGTGCCTGGAATTGTAACCTGACCCGGAACTGCTGTATTGGTTACTGCAGTCTGTACGGGTGTAGTATCTGTGCCCGTAGGCATAATTGATTTATCTACAACCTCTTTATCAGTATTACCACCACAGGATACCAGGCCGGCAATAGCTATTAATCCGGCCGCAGTATATAATTTCAATTTCATATTAATTAGTTTAGTTGCACAATTTAAGGGTAATTGGCTTAAAAGCAAAAATGATCGGTACAGTTAACAATTCAGTTACAAATTGACCTTTATCCATTCCCAACCCTTTCCATTTCGTCACCGGCACTGCCGCTGCTGCGCTTGTTGGTTTTATAAGCTTTGCCAAAGCGATAAGTAAAGGCAATACTGATCACCCGGCTATCGCGGCGCAGTATAAAATATTCAGTGGCTTTGGTAAACTGCGTTAGTCCTTCCATGGCGTTGGTATAAAAAAGATCACGAAAGCTCAATTTGAGGGTAGCTTTCTTTTTTAGTACCGGTCGGCTAATACCCAGCGACAACTGACCTGTTGGATACAGCACTTCCTGCAGGTCGTTACGGGCACGGCTGGTAAAAAATCCGCTAAGCTCACCGCTGTATATTTTGGCAAAGCTGAATTGGTTGCTCATGTTAATATTAAGCTGGTTGATATTACTTTTAAAGTTGGCATCGCCATTAAAGCCTTTTAATTCTTTGTGATTGTACAGCGCCTGTAAAGTAAAACTCCACCATTTGGTTGGGGCTAACATTACAATGCTGCTGATGCCCAGGTTATGGGTACGGCCCACATTACCCTGTGAATAATAAAGCAGTCCGGCCACGGTATCATTTAAAAAAATCTGCGAAAAATAATTCTTTACAATGCTGTACGAAACAGTAGTGGTCAGCCATTGCCTGTACTGGTGACTGATCTCCATATTGGTGCTGTATTGCGGAACAATATAGGGGTTACCAGTTTGGTATGTGTATTTATTTATGATAGACGTAAAAGGATTAAGGGTTTGAAAAGGTGGACGATCAATTCTGCGGCCAGCCGTAAAAGTGAAAGCGTTGGAAGAATCTAATTCGTAAGTTATATAACCACTCGGGAACAGCCCGCTGTATTTGCGACTAAAGGCAGAATCCTTTTGCTGTACATTGCCTAGCTGGTGTGCATCGTATGCAGTGGCTTCGTAACGCAGGCCTGCCTGCAGGCTGATGCGTTTGTATTTTGTCTGCATGCTGCTGTACAACGCATTGATGTTTTCCTTGTATAAGAAATGATTGCTCCTCCCATAATCTTCCTGCCAGGTTGAGCCGTTAAAATTTTGATAGGAAGCGATATTATCCGTGCTGATATGCGATGATTTAAAACCGGACTGCAGGGTACTGTTCTTTCCAAAGCGTAACGTATGATCTGCTTTTGCAGAAAAAATAGTAATGCTGGTTGGAATATTGCCTCTTGCTGCTTCTGTATAACCACCATTTGCCTGCAGGCGGTTATTAAACAACTGTTCGTTGCTAATATTATAATTAAGCCAGTCAATATCCAGCGCCAGGTCCTGTTGCTTATTGATGCTGTGTCGCAGGTTACCGTTGAGCGTTTCACTTTTATAACGTACACCACTGGTGCTGTTGGTGATAATGGCTGAATCGGTTGCACCTGCTGCATTCAACCATGTGGCGGTTGCATCGCCTTTGCCCTGGCGGCGTACCCTGGTGCCGCCGAGTACAATGCCCACAGTTGTTTTAGGCGATATGTTATAATCTACACCAGCTTTGATCGTATGGTTGGTAACCCTGCCCGAAAAATAAGTGGGCTGATCAAGTATGGCGATGATATCATTGTTATTGTTGTAATATTTACGCAGTGCATAAATGCTGGTGAAGTATTTGGTGTTATTCAAACTGTAATTAAAGAACATGTTGAACTTGCCCGTGCGGTAATTTACGATCAGGCTGTTGTTGTTCTTTGGATACACGCCTTGCGTACCGGCAACCGTAGCCGTTCCGTTAAATCCCTTTACTTTATTTTTTTTGGTTTTTATATTGATGATACCGGCATTGCCGCTGGCATCATATTTTGCCGGCGGGTTGGGCATTAGTTCTATCTGGTCTACCTGCGAAGAGCTCATGCTGCTGAGTAAATTATTAAGGTCGGCACCGGAAAGATAAGTGGGCTTATCATCTATCATTACCAACACACCAGCTTTACCCTGTAAGCTCAGGCCACCGTTCTTATCAACCATTACGCCCGGTGATTTTTCCAACACTTCCAGCACGGTTGTGCCCGTATTGGTTACCGCAGCTTCTACATTAATGATGGTCTTTCCTTCCTTACGCTGTACAAATGGTTTTTTTGAACTCACCGATACTGCCTGCAATGTTTTATCGGCAGCCTGCAGGCTAATACTTGCTTTATTTGTTTCGGGAAAAATATATAGAGCCGTTGTTTGTTTTTTATAGCCAACCATGGTAATGCTGAAGCTGTAGCTTCCCGTGGTAATGTTTTCAAATACCGCATTTCCTTTTGGATCAGTGATTGTTGCTTTGACCGGTTTGTTTTTGCTCAACAATTCAACGGTAGCATTGGCAACGGGTTCGCCTTTTTCATTGGCAATCGTAATGGTAAAATTTGTTGGTTGCTGTGCACTTAGCATACCAACAGATAAAAACAACAATGTAAAAAGAAATATCTTTTTCATGCCCGGTGAAGATAGGATATCGATTTTTTACAGGGAACGGGTTTTTGTTTAACGGTTCTGTGGCAGGATAGAACTGGCTGGCCCCGGGTTTATTCACCGGTGTTCTTGTCCCTTTTACTTTGTCAAATGGGGCAAACATGTGAACTGGTGGAGCATCTTTTTCCCAATATATTTTATGTAAGCTTCACGTTTATCTCTTTCGTATATGCAGTATCTACCCACTTCACCATTGCTTTGTTAGATACCCAGTATTTAAATAACCAGGTAGATAATATGGTATTGATGCCCAAAGAAAAAACCCTTGGCGGTATATTGTTTATAAAGCGGTAAACTTTTTCTTCTGTACGCAGACGCTTGTGTATTTCACGGTTGTAATGGGTAAACATCTTTTCGCTGAAGTCGTTTTGTGCTGCAGCACGTTGTAAAAATTTTGCTGCTACATATGCTGAAAGCATGCCGGAGCCAATGCCTTCGCCTGAAGTGGGACAAACCAGTGAAGCCGCATCACCCAACAACATCCAGCCATCGCCATAAGCCTTGCGCTCATTGCCCGACATGGGAATTCCCCAACCTTTTACCGTTTCCTGTGGCTGTGCATTTTTAAAACGGGGTATGAGTACCGGGTCAGTCTTTATCAGGTCTTCAAATGCTTTACGCACATTAATATTGTGTTTGGCAATGTAATTACTGGCCATTCCGTAACCCACATTGGCTTTACCATCAGGCAAGGGAAATATCCAGAAATAAGATAATGGCAGGCTTTTAGGAAAATAAACTTCCAGCAGGTTATCGGGGTGCATGCCTTCTACGCCGTTCCAGTACTGCCTTACAGCGCCTGCATAATTGTTGCGGTCAACTTTGCGTTCACCCAAATGTTTCAGCACAATAGAATGATCGCCATCGGCACCAATTAAAAAATCCGTTTCAATCTCTATTTTGCCTGATGGACCTTCGCCTTCCAGTAACCAGGTTTTTCCTTGCCTGGTTATTTTATTTATCCTGGTAGATAAATGAACATCGGCCACATCGCGGTTTATCTTACTCACCAAGAGGTCATCAAAATCAAAACGTTTACTTACAAAAAACATGGGCCTGTTACGATTGGTTTTACCATTTGCAATCTTGCGCATGATATCAACTTTTCGGCCATTGGGTAAAATGAAACGGAAACCCTGGGATGCAGTAAAATGTTTTTTGTTGCCGGACAGTTCTTTTTCAATAATGGCAGGATCAATATGATTCAATACCCTGATCGTGTTCAGGTCAAGCCCATCACCACAAACTTTATCCCGTGGAAATTCCGCAGCATCAACGATCACATGCCTGATACCCATTTTACCTAAAAAAATGCTGGCCGTGGCACCTGCGGGCCCGGCACCTATAATACAAATAGGCGTTTTTATAGTTTGAGATTGCATAAAGTTGTTACCGATCGTTTGCAAATAAACGTCTTATTTAAAAATTACCGCTAAAAGTTAGATATTAATAACGCTTTACCAGGTGTCAGCCTCATCCTGTAAGCATTCATGGCGGTGATGCCCAATTTTTTAATAAGCCGGTAATTCACCAGCACGCCAACCGGTGCCCCGATAATTGGTATAAGCTGCGCCATTTTGGCCAGGTCAATATAGTCACGGTATTCCTGCTGAAAAGTACGCCAGTCAAATGCATTGATATCTTCAGGCAGGTGTTTACGCTTTTCTTCCCAATCGGTCATTTTAAAGTAGATCTGTTTGCGGTGTGCGTCACTTGAAAAAGCCAGTTCAAAAATATGCAGAATGTAAACCCTTTCCCGGTAATCGTGAATATCTATACCATACAGAACGGCAATATCAAACAGTAATTTCAATTTTAAACTGATAAGAATGGGGAAATCGGCCAGGCCGAGCAGTATGCCGCCGGCGCCGGTAATGCCTCCTTCAATAGCTGCTGTTTTTCGGTACCAATCGATCTTTTTCTGCACAGCCTCTTCCCTTTCCTGCAGGCTTGCATTTACAAGGGTATCGGCGCTGGTATATTTTGCACCAAATAAAACGCCCCGTATCATTTGTTTGATGGTTGCTGTAATGGCCCGATGTACTTTTTCAGGTATCCAGGTATTGATCTTTGTTTGCAGTTTTTTTGAAAGGCTGTTAATTAAAGATGGCCTGCGCAGCATTTTTTTTTGCCAGGCTGATAATTCGTTATTCACCTCCTTTTCGTATGCATTCATTATTATAACCTTTGAGTAAAGGTACCATTAGCAGATGCAAGTGATCGTGTTTTTTATTTATGATGGAACCCCGTACTAAAGACCAATACAAAAACAGGTCCATGTTTCATGAACCAGTTTTGTTTATGCATTGCCAGTGGAAGTTATTCGCATTCTTTATTTTTTGCCTGTAGAATCCGGTGCCGGCTTGGTTCCCATTTTCATGGTGTCTGCAGCAGCGGGAGGCGTCATCGACTGCATCATTTTCATCATTTCATTAGGATCTGAATATAACCAGTGCTCCACTGCTTTTCCATCTTTGAATTTTGTAACATCCACACCGGTCATTTCTGTTTGTTTGCCACCCATGTTTCCGGATACCTTTGACCAGGTGAAAACATATTCATCATCGGCGAGGGTTTTAGTAATTACCTGTTTCATATCAGGCATCATGGCATGGTAGCGTTTCATATCGGCCAAAATACTGTCGAGGCCTTTTACATCGCCATGGTCGCTTGCGTGGTCAACTGCATCGGCGGCAATATAATCGCCCATTTTACTGAATTCGCCAGCT
>JANOUJ010000210.1:0-2510 GCA_031416815.1 Chitinophagaceae bacterium | reverse complement strand
AGGGATTCTGACGATTTAAAAACATTTGAAGAATTTATGATCCTAGATGAACACCCAGTAGAAGTGGAAACTAAATCTTTAAAATTGCTATGTAATATTATCATTGATTCTACTAAACCACTTAATGAAAGCTTGTTTGTCTCTTTTTAAATGATATCGTAAGATTTGGATATTTAGAAATTAATTCCTTTCTGATAAGTTACCCTTCGGCCAATCTGCGGCAAAGGTATCCATGACGCAGAAAACCACACACAAACATTTCACCTAATTCATATAAGCTACACATACTCCTTTCACCATGCTCCTGCTTGTATGATCCGTTCCTGTCAGTATCTTTTCATCCACCCGTTCCCCATAATTTTGCGAGCCGGCACTACCCACTGCTACTGCGGGATAGTGTGTATCTCTAATGTGCTCAATTCTTCGCACAGAGCTACTACACGATCCCTGCCATATTATTGAAAGCTTTCAACACGGCTTTCCTTCTTTTGGGTGAGGGCTCCTTTACCTTCAATTATAATTGATTAACTCAAGTACATCTCTTTGAGAGATAAATATTGTTATTAACATATTAACAATAACATCCAACAATTGACGAATTATTAATATTATTTTATATTTTTAAAAATGCATGTAATTGTAACTGCTATATGACCGTAAAGGAGGCATTTAAAATAGCGTTTAAGGCTTTAACAAAAACTTTAACTAGTGGTATTGGGAAATACTTTTTTGGAGGGTTTGGTTCGACAGCAGCAGCAATATTTTTTGTTGGAAATACGATCCGTAATATTGGTGGATGGCTTTTTTATTTAGTGATTGGCATATTCATTGTTAGTATACTTCTATTAGGATATAGATTTTTTAAATTTATCACAGATGGATTTAAAGATTATTATCACAACCTGTTTATTGAATCATTTTATGGCGAAGTTATTATTATGCTAAAAGATGCATTTTCACATATCCATTTTATCAGAAAAATAGAGCATCCAACCAATGAACAGATAAGTGAATCTTTATTAGCGATATGCAATACAGTTCGAGATATTTTTTCGAAGAAAACAAAAGAAACGTGCTCAGTTTCTATAAAAGTACCATTACAAGGGTCTCTTGATCTTTCTCAACAAGAGCAAGCTTATTTTACAGAAGCAGTTAGAAATTTATGTAGAGATTCGGATGGAATCTCCAGAGATAATTCTGTATATCTGAGTACTCGACATTCTATTGCTGGAAATACAGCTTTTCATCAGGTTGTATTGAATTTATGTTCTAGCAATGGAAAAAAATTTTACGCAAATAACGATATCAAAAGTACACGAGATTATAATACTACTAGCACCGCATCTGTGACAAATGGAAATTTACAATATAATAGTGAACTAGTGTTTCCAATAATTCCTATTATTCCTACCGATAACGAGAAGAATAAAATTGCCGGTTTTTTAACAGTAGATTGTGCTGGTAATTTTAATTTTGGCGATCAATATGACGTTGCGATAATGGAAGGGGTTGCGGATGGTATATATGATGTTATACTGAAAAGTGATTTGCTCATTCAAAAAACTAAATAAATATGAAAAAAGTAAAAAATTCAGAATTCATTCGTGTAAGTAATGGAGATAATGAAGTTACTTACAAGCTAAAGACACCTGTGACTAAAAATATTTTTCCGAAGAAATTAAAAGCAAAAACAAACAACGAAGAGGTTACTTTAATTTTATTCGATGAAGGGTCAATAAATAAATTACAAGAAAGTTTAAAAAAAATTATTGAGACCCAAAAAAATGGAAATGTCGAAAATAAGACAAGTCCTTTAAGAAAGATTTCGGAATTTATTTTACAGTAAATGAAAGGCCTATTATTAGGCCTTCTTTTTATTAGCCTATATTATTCTTTTTGACCAGCATACGGCAAAGGTATGTGCCTCCCACAATCGTCAGTAAAGGTCTTCGCTTCATTTCATTTCGCTTGCCTCCGGTTTTAACAAAAAAATCTCCACCCTTGTTTTAGCTTTTAATCATATCCGATTGGGTTGTATTTTTTTGCCAAAAACCTTGACTTCCTTACAACGCTTCTATTATGGGTTGCCTAAGCTGGCCAAATTGCGGCAGTGAGCCAAAAGGGTCAGCATTTAACTTCATTTTTAAACACTTAAAAACAAATGTTATGGTACTTATTGAAAGATTAACCAAAGATGCAGTTGTCACCCAATTGAAAGATGAACGCAAAGTTGTAAACTTCACCCTTGCAGTAAACGACTATTACAAACCAAAGAACAGCGACAAAGGAGTAACAGTTACTACCTATGTAAACTGTGCTTATTGGATAAGCCCGGTAATTGCAGCTTGGCTTAAGAAAGGCAACCTTGTTGAAATTACTGGCAGGCTTGCTGTCAATGCTTACACCAACATGCAAGGTGAAGCCAGAGGCTCACTTAATTGTCATGTCGATTCAATTAAAGTGCATCAGCAGATTAAAGCAGATGCAGCAAAAGCAGAGCCTAAAGAAGA
>JANOUJ010000209.1:0-20481 GCA_031416815.1 Chitinophagaceae bacterium | reverse complement strand
GCAGCCAGATGAGAAAAAACTGATTGTATTTTGAAAACCGTTGTTGATCTTAACCTGCCGCATAATTCCTCCATATCCTTTTGTTCAAACCCAAGGCGGCGCATGCCGGTATCCAGTTTTATATGCACGGGATAATTTTGTATCCCATTGCGCATTAAATAATCTTCAAAGGTGGATAATATCCCAAATGAAAACAGTTCAGGTTCAAGGTTGTGTTGCACCAGTACATCGTAAGTAACTTCCTCGGCATTCATCACCATAATGGGCAGTGTAATACCGGCTTTGCGTAATTCAACCCCTTCATCCGCATATGCAACAGCCAGGTAATCTACCTTGTGAAACTGGAGCAGATTGGCTATTTCAAAACCTCCACTCCCATAGCTAAAGGCTTTTACCATGGCCATTATTTTAACGCCCGGGTCCAGCAATTGCTGGTAAGTATTTAAATTATGGGTAATGGCATTCAGGTTTATCTCCAATACCGTCTGGTGCACTTTTTCTTCCAGTAAATGACTGATCTGCTCAAACTCAAAAAGCCTGGCACCTTTTAATAAAATACTCTCATTGTAAAAATGCAGGGCCGGAAACTTCTGTAAAAACTCGGCAGTTGAATTAAAAAATGCCGTTTCCTTTATACCGGTAAATGCATCACTGTGCTTTCCAATTTCTGGTCCAACACCAATAAGCCGGTTGGTTTTTTTTTGCTGCAGAATATCTGCTACTTCATGGTACAACGCTTTATTGGATTTTCCACTTTGCAGAATATCGCTGATGATAACCGTACGTTTTGGATGTTGCTGTTGTTGTTGTAAAAAATCCAATGCAATGGATAACGAAGTAATGTCAGCACTGTAACTGTCGTTAATTACCGAGCAGTTGTTGATGCCCTGTTTTAATTCCAGGCGCATTTCCACAGGTTTCAATTGCAGCATACGCTCCTGTATCAATTCGTCATTGATCTGCAAATGCAACAGGACACACCAGCAGGTAATGGCATTTTTAACCGCGGCATCATTTGTAAAAGGTATAGAGATACTTATCTTTTTGTCTTTTATTACAGCTTTTATAACTGTATTAAATGGCTGCACCTGTATATTGTTGATGAACAGTGTTGCATCAGCATTTTGTCCCCAGGTAAATAAAAAAGTATTCTTTTTTTGTTGAAGCGATAACATAGCTTCATCAACAGCCGCCTCATCTTTGCAATAAATAACTGTGTTGCTATTTGCGAAAAGCTTCGCTTTTTCACCAATTTTATCGCCGATGTTTTTAAACCCTTCGCTGTGTGCTTCACCAATATTGGTAAAAATGCCAATGGTTGGCCTGATCACCTTTTCAAGTTTCTCCATCTCACCGGGCATGGAAATGCCTGCTTCAAAAACTCCCAGTGTATATAATGTATTTATCTGCCATACACTTAGCGGCACACCAATTTGCGAATTGTAGCTTTTAGGACTGCGTACAATATTAAAATCATTTTGCAGCAGCTGGTACAACCACTCTTTAACAATGGTTTTGCCATTGCTGCCTGTTATGCCCATCACTGGTATTGTGAATTGTTGCCGGTGAAATGTTGCAAGTGCCTGCAATGCCTGCAGAACATCTGCTACCTGCAAAAAAGCGGCTTCGGGAAATTTATCTATATCTTTTTCAGCAAAATTTTCATCTACTACAAAACAGTTAACGCCCTTACTATACAGTTCCTCAATAAATAAATGGGCATTTCGTCTTGAACTGCTTAAGGCAAAAAAAATGGAGGTGGAAGGAAATAAGAGTTTGCGGCTGTCTAATAATATGTGCTCAATACTGCCATCCGCATGTTGCGATAATGTTTTGGCATGAATGACAGATGCTATTTGAGATATACTATACAATAGATTTGAAAGGCTTATTAATTTTCATCAGGAACATCCTGATCTCCTTGTCGATTAAATTTTATAGAATAGAAAATGGAAAAGCTTATACAAACAACGATCACCAATAAAGAAACCCAAACCGGGAAATGTATCCATTTCTCTATCAACATCTTCACCCCTATAAACGAAAGTACAATGGCAATGCCTTGCTGCAGGTAATCAAATTTGGCAGCTGCCCCTCTCAATAAAAAGAAAAGGCTGCGTAATCCCAACACAGCAAAAATATTGGAAGAATAAATAAGTAGCTTTTTACTGGGGTCAGGAATTATGGAGAACACAGCCGGGATTGAATCAACTGCAAATACAATATCGATCAATCCCAGCATGATAACTACCACTGATAATGTGGTAAAAAATCTCTTGTTATTTTCAACAAGGGTAAAGCGGCCATTGGGCTCAGCATTGGTAATGGGTATGATCTTCTTTATCAACCTGTACGACCAGCTTTTTTCGGGAGTAAATTCAGCCTCGCCATTACTGCTGAACATTTTAATACCGGTATATAAAAGGAATGCACCAAAAATATACATTATCCAGTCGAACCTGGCGACCAGCTCACTGCCCAGTGCTATAAAAATTATGCGAAAAACGATCGCCATTAAAATACCCAGCAGCAGCACCCGGGAATAATTTTTGGGTTCAATTTTAAAGTATGAAAAGATAATAATAAAGACAAAAATGTTATCTATAGAGAGCGACCACTCTAATAAATATGCCGAAATATAGGATATGGCATCTTCTTTCCCGTTGCCATCTGCATTTTCAATTAAAATAAAACCACAAAAAGCCAACGAAAGCAAAACCCAGAAAACGGTTTGAATTAAGGCTGTTTTTGTACTGATGACCTGGTTTTTTTTACTGAGCAATCCCAAATCAAAAATTAATGCAACAACGATCACTGCACTGAAAACTATGTATATCAATTGTGTTTTGTCCATGTTAACTGTGTGTGTATTTTCTTCTTCTTATAAATTGATAAAGCAGCGCAAATAAAATTATAATAATAACCGGTGCAGCAATATTGATAAATTGCCAGGTGCCTTTTTGTGTAGTTACCTTTTTACCATCAAGTAAGCGCAACGTATAATCCTTGGCTTTTGCTTCGGCTAAGCCTGACGAGTTCAGTAAATAATCCAGACAGTTTTGTAAAAAATCTTTATTGGCAAACTGGTACTGATATTGCGATCCAACCGTTAAAGGATTTACGCCCATTGGCAAGGGTTCATTTTTCGAAATACTATTTAAGATCATATCACCATCTGCTACCACGATTATTTTGTTGTCAACAATACTTTCCTGCAAAAACATGGCACCAAATTTTTGTAAACTATCAATCATTGCCTGCGATACCCGGTTTTTAAAAAGAGAGGAGAATTTTCCTTCTAACAAAACAGCCACAGGTATATTTGCTGTTTTAAACTTTTCACTTTCTGGTTCGATTACATTTTCTTTGCCGCTGATCAATGCAGGCGTAGCAATCGTTCTTGCGTTAACCGATGAACTTAACAAGATCGTCTTTTTAATCCCTTCCGCTTCAATGGTGTCAATAGAATTTACAAACTTACCGCTAACAAGCCCTAAATTTTTATTTATGATATGGTTTGACTTTGATTCAAGCAGCGGAAAATAATTCCAATGTAAAAACTCAAACTGACCATTACCATTAACATCAAAGGGTAAAAAGTCACATTGCAGGTCCATTATTAAATCCGGGTTTATTCTTGCTCCATATTTAAATAACAAGTCGTTTAACGCTAATTCCCGGTCGTAAGCGATCACTTCATTCTTAATCCTAAGGCTATCCATTTCGGCATTTAGCCTATCTATAAACATCAACACCTTTCCACCCCGCATTACAAATTGATCGATCTTAAACGTTTCATTATCGGTAAATTTTTCGGTTGGCTTTACCAGTAGTAACAGGCTAAATGTGTCGGGTATTACGGGCAGCGTGGTTAAATTAAACTGTTGCAAATTATAATCCTGCCCCAATACATTTTCTGCTAAGTCATAAATTCGTACATCCTGGGGTTCCCCATTGCCTACTCCATATGCAATCATCGGCTTATTTATTTGCGATGCCTTGAAAATTGCATCAGCAAATTTATATTCCATTAGTGCTTCCGCACTGTTTAAATCCTTCATTGCTTCAGCGTACGACTTCTTTACATCCATGCCTTTTTGCTCAAACAATATTATGGGCGATAAATTATTTTTATAGTATACCAACGCAATGGGATAAACCAGTTGCTGTTGCTCCCCTGCTTTTAATTGTGATTTTAAATTGATTGGGAACAGACCCGCAGAAACAAGGGTATCGCTCCACTTTACATTTGTTCCTTCCACATTTTCATCCGGGCTAATAAAGCGGAATTGCAGCTGTTTACCGGCAACTTCTTTAAACTCCTTTAAAAGTTCCGTTGTGCTGTTGGCAAGTTTTTTAAAACCACTCGGGAAATCGCCTTTTAAAAAAACATCAACCTGTACCACATCATCCAGTTTTTGTAGTATTTTTTTTGTGGGTGTTGAAAGCGTAAATCTTTTTTCATTGGTAAAGTCAATACGGGTATGATACAGCGAGGCAAGCCAGTTAATGGCAACCAGTGCAACAATGGTTATTACTAACCAAAGTTTGCTTTTCCATATGCTGTAAAAAACTTTGTTCATTTTCGTTTTAATCTTCGCATCTCATCTGCTGAGCGGCTATTTTTTATGCAAATTTTTTATCGTAGTTAATAGGAACACAAATATCATGCTGATAAAATATATCAGGTCCCTGCTATCAAGCACACCACGGCTCGTGCTTCGGTAGTGAAAATCAATACCAAGCATTTCAACATAATAATCTAACCCATTTGCAAAAAACGGCAGCTTACTCAATGCATTAAATCCAAAATATAAGATGAGGCAACTGAAAGCGCTAAACAAAAAAGCCACAACGGCATTGTTGGTAAACCCGCTGCAACACAGGCCTATGGCGGCAAATACAGCCACCAGGAAAAACAGGCCAATATAACTTCCCAGTATTCCACCACTATCAATACCACCCTGGGCGCTTAAGGCCTTAATAGTAATTACATAGATTATGGTAGGAAGGATGGCCAGCAACAAGACTGTTAGGATAGAAAAATATTTGCCCATTACGATCTGCCAGGCCGAGAGGGGTTTTGTTTTCAATATCTCAAAGGTGCCGGTTTTAAATTCCTCGGATAGTGAACGCATGGTAATGGCAGGAACGAGAAACATTAAAACCCACGGCGCCAGTTCAAAGAATTTATCCAGTGAAGCATATCCAAATTCAAAAATACTGCTGTCATTTAAAACAAACAGAAACACCCCGTTGATGAGTAAGAACAGGATAATGGCAATATACCCGGTAAGGCTGCTGAAAAACTGGTTAAGCTCTTTTTTACAAATGCTCCACATGAATTTTTAGAATTGCTGCAATTTACTATTAAACCTGTTAACACAGCTTTAAAGCAAATGTATTCATGAATTATTGATGCAGCATTTTAAAAAAACATTTTGTCATACTAAAGTAATAAGGCAGCTCCCATTGTTAAATACTATATTACATGCTGTTTAATGTAAAGCCGTTTCTAAAACTAACTGTTTACCAATACCAAGTGCATCCTCTGTCTGAAAAGGCAGAGGATTTTTTTTATGGGTTTCCTATGTAAAATAAAGTGCTACGTATATTTTTTATCCCCACACGACAAAATGTGTAAAACAATTCTTAATTTAAAGGTTAATTTTTCACTTAAAAATTCTACCAATTATGAAAAAAACAATTTTAGCTATAACGGGCTGTATCTTTTTTGCATTAAGCTGTACGAAGGAAACTGAAAGTTTTAAAGAGGAAGTCATTGATGAATCAGCAACAGTTGAAACTCCTGTAACGGGAAGATGCGCTTCAGACGAAGTTTTACAACTGCAATTAATGGAAGATCCTGCGCTTGCAGGTAAAATGCAGGCTATTGAAAGCCTTACAGCACGATACCTGAAAAATCCAGGTGATTATTTCAGATCTGGCGAGAATGTGGTTATTCCCGTTGTATTTAACGTATTGTATAAAACGTCTGCTGAGAATGTTTCGCAGGCCCAACTCCAATCACAGGTAGATGTACTGAATGCTGATTTTTCTGCAGCAAATTCAGATTATAATAACACACCAACTTATTTCCAGGCTGTACGTTCGGGTGATGTCAAGATCAGGTTTGTGCTTGACCAGGTGAACAGGAGGGTTACAAACAAAAAAAGCTGGGGTACCAATGATGCTATGAAAAAAGCTAGCCTGGGTGGCATTAATCCTACCAGCCCCGATACCAAGTTAAACTTCTGGGTATGTAACATGGGAGGTGGTATCTTAGGATATGCACAGTTTCCCGGCGGCAACCCGGCTACAGATGGTATTGTTTGCGATGACAATGCTACCGGAAATACCGGAACAGCTGCAGCTCCTTATGGCATGGGCCGTACTGCAACCCATGAAATTGGGCATTATTTAAATCTACGTCACATTTGGGGTGATGCCACTTGTGGAAATGATTTTGTTAGCGATACACCTTTACATCAATCATCTAACGGGGGCTGCCCTGCTTTTCCTAAGTATGGCAGTTGCTCTGCAACAATACCAATGCAAACCATGAACTATATGGATTACACTTATGATGCCTGCATGTATATGTTTACTGCCGGCCAGAGTTCACGTATGAATGCAACCTTCCTTGTTGGTGGAGGAAGAACAGGTTTGGCTCAATAAAAATATTTTGGTTATCTAATATAAAAGCGGAGAAAATTTCTCCGTTTTTTTTATGGATAAGTTTGGGAGGTGCATCAAAGCAAAAACTATAATTATGAAAAAGATCATGACTATGCTTCTGCTTTGCACTATTACGGCAGGCAGCTATGCACAAAAGAATGAAAATGGAGTTGTTGCTCCGCCACCACCGCCGCCGCCTTCGGACCTGGCTCCTCCGCCACCTCCCCCTCTGCCTCCTGTTCCGCCAATTGCTTCTTTGTCCCCAATACCTCCGGCACCTCCTGCTCCTCCTATACCGCCAATACCTGATATGCAAACAGAACAGGGATATGAATTATCAGTGCACTACAATAACGGAAATAATATAGTGTATGCAAAAA
This sequence comes from Chitinophagaceae bacterium, assembly GCA_031416815.1. Taxonomy (GTDB): domain Bacteria; phylum Bacteroidota; class Bacteroidia; order Chitinophagales; family Chitinophagaceae; genus Ferruginibacter. Next base: position 13,423 of record JANOUJ010000209.1, on the reverse strand, counting down.
AAGATGGCAAAACGGAAAAGATCTCCTTGAAAGAGTGGAATAATAAGAAAGATTTTTACGAAAAGAAATATGGAGTTCTGCCTCCACCGCCGCCTGCCCCACCAAAACCTTCAGCACCTGCAATACCTAATGAACAATAATCTTATAATAAAGAATGCCTCCTGTTATCTCAGGAGGCATTTAAATATTTGTTGAATTTTTAAACAGCAAAACTTTCGCCGCATCCACAGCTTCGACTTGCATTGGGATTGTTGAAATAAAAACCTTTGCCATTCAACCCATCGCTGAATTCCAACTCAGTATTTACCAGGTATAAAAAACTTTTGAGATCGCAAACAATTTTAATGCCTTTATCTTCAAAAACCTGGTCCATGGGTTTTACCTCAGTATCAAAATCCATTTTATAACTTAACCCGCTACAACCACCACCAACAACACCAACTCTTAAAAAATGAGAATCATCATCGGCCACACCGGCTTCTTCCATTAGTTTGAGGACTTTGGTTTTTGCTTTGTCGCTTTTAAAATTGCTGTTTTCTGTTTCTACCATGGTTTAAGCTTTTAGCTTTTAGCCGTTAGCTTTTAGCTTAGCATGTTTGCTAATGGCTAATAGCTTGCAGCTAACTGCTCAATTAATGCACTACACTCTCTTCAAACTTAATTTCTTCCATACCATTCTTTACACGGTAGTCGTTGATGGCCGATTTGATGGCATCTTCTGCCAAAACACTGCAATGTATTTTTACAGGAGGAAGATTTAATTCTTCCACGATGTCCATATTATCGATCTTCAAAGCGTCGTCCACGCTTTTTCCTTTTAGCCACTCGGTAGCTAAAGAAGAAGAAGCAATAGCAGAACCACATCCAAAGGTTTTAAACTTTGCATCGGTTATCATACCGGCATCATCCACCTGTATCTGAAGGCGCATAACATCGCCACACTCGGGAGCACCTACCAAACCGGTTCCCACATTTTTTGCGCTTTTATCCAACGTACCAACATTCTTTGGGTTTTGGTAGTGGTCGATTACTTTTTCTGAATATGCCATGATGAGAATTTTTAAAATTTAAATTATTTTATGAAAATCAAAAATCAAAAGTAAAAAAGGGATATGCTTTAGCAGGTTCTCTTTTAATTTTTGACTTTTTACTTTTAATGTGCTGCCCACTCAATCGTACTCAAATCAATTCCCTCTTTATACATTTCCCATAGCGGGCTCATATCTCTCAACTTCAAAACTGTTTCGCTGATGGCTTTGATCGTGTATTCGATCTGCTCATCAGTTGTAAACCTGCCCAATCCAAAACGCAGTGATGAGTGAGCAAGGTCATCGCCCAGGCCCAAAGCTTTTAAAACATAGCTAGGTTCTAATGAGGCAGATGTACAAGCCGATCCGCTGCTTAACGCAATATTCTTATTAAAGCCCATCAGCAAGCCTTCGCCCTCAACATGCTTAAAAGAAATATTGGCCACATGCGGCAAACGATGTTCACGACTGCCATTTACATAAGCTTCTTCCAATTTTAATAATTCTGTTTCAAGATGGTCTCTCATCTTACTAATGCGTTTGGTATCACCGTCCATATCCAGCATGCAAATTTCGCATGCCTTGCCAAAACCTACAATGCCCGGTACATTCAATGTTCCGCTACGCATACCACGTTCGTGGCCGCCGCCATCCATTTGTGCAGTAACTTTTACCCTCGGGTTTTTACGTCGAACATACAATGCGCCAACGCCCTTAGGGCCATACATTTTATGTGCACTAAAAGCCATCAGGTCAATTCCATCTTTGTTTACATCATCGGGAATTTTACCAACTGCCTGTGTACCATCTGTAAACAATAAAACACCATGTCTACGGGCAATAGCGCTTATCTCCTTCATAGGCATCACCACACCAATTTCGTTATTGGCGTACATGATGGCTATTAAAATAGTGGTTGGCTTAATCGCTGCTTCCAGATCTTTCAAATCAATTAACCCTTCGGAATTAACCTGAAGGTAAGTCACTTCTCCACCTGATTTTTCAATATGTTTACAGGTATCTAAAACGGCTTTATGTTCAGTTGTGGCAGTGATGATATGGTTACCCTTGCTGGCATACATTTCATATACCCCTTTAATACCCAGGTTATCGCCTTCGGTAGCACCTGACGTAAAAATGACCTCTTTAGGATCCGCACCGATCAGTTTTGCAACCTGCTCACGTGCGTAATCGACAGCCTCTTCAGCCTCCCAGCCAAATGGATGGTTACGGCTGGCAGCATTTCCGTAGTGTTCCAAAAAATAAGGCGTCATGGCTTCCAGCACTCTCGGATCCATTGGAGTAGTAGCATTGTTATCTAAATAAATGGGCAATTTCAACATAAAGTGAAGGTGGTTTAAATTCTGCTTGTATAACGCAAATTTACTACAAAAGGTTCTATTTTAGCTTTTCCTTTAAAGGGAAACGTTTCATTTTACTTATTTCGTAAACTAAGGCCCAAAAATTAACATTTATGCTAAAAGCAGAACATATTGGTATTGCTGTAAAAGATCTGTCAATTTCTATTCCGTTGTTTGAAAAACTGCTGAATAGTCAGTGTTATAAGACAGAATTAGTTGAAACCGAAAAAGTAAACACCGCTTTTTTTAAGCAGGGCGAAACTAAAATTGAGCTTTTGGAAAGCACCGACCCAAACGGTGTCATTTCAAAATTTATTGAGCGTAAAGGCGAAGGCCTGCATCATATTGCATTTGACGTTGCTGATATTAAGGCCGAAATGAAACGCCTGCAGGCAGAAGGGTTTGTTTTACTGAATGAGGAACCAAAGCCAGGAGCTGATAACAAACTGGTTTGCTTCCTTCACCCAAAAGGCACCAATGGCGTGTTGATAGAATTATGCCAATCCATTTAAAAAGGGATTATACTTTTTCTCTTCCCCAATCGTAGTTTCTGGTCCGTGCCCACTATAAACAACCGTTTCGTCGGGCAAAACAAATAATTTTTCCCGAATGTTCTTTAATAAAGTTTGGTGATCACCACCCGGCAGATCAGTTCGGCCAATGCTGCGGTTAAAAAGTACATCGCCGCTGATAATGAAGTTTTGTTCGGCGCAATAAAAGCAAATATGGCCCGGGGAATGGCCCGGGGCTTCAATCACAGCCAGTTCATCTTCGCCCAATGTAACTATATCTCCCTCTTTTAAATAAATGTATTCGCCGACATAGTTATCAAAAGGAATATTATACATCAGGCCTGATGTGGGTGCGTAGTCGAGTAGCTTTTTCTCTTTTTCGTGAAGGTGAAGCGTAAGGCCCCAGGTTTCGGCAACAAACTTATTGCCAAAAACATGGTCCAGGTGGCAGTGGGTATTAAGCAGCATCCGGGGCATTAAATTGCTCTGTGTAATAAAGCCATTTAACTCATCATTTTCCTTGGGGAAGTAGCAACCGGGATCAATGATCATACACGCATTAAACTCGTTGTAGAGCAAATACGTATTTTCCTGTATGGGACTGAAAACAAAGGATCTAACTTTTAACATTATAGCTTTTAAATTGTTTTTTAATGATTAACCCGAATAAAGTAATTTTAACTCAATATAACTTTAACGTATGGCAAAGTTCAGCAGAATATCTCTAATTTCCTTTTTCCTTTTAACCGGTTCTTATTTTGCTGTTGCGCAGGTAAATGCTGTGGAATTTGGTAAGAACAGGGTTCAGTTCAAAAAATTTAAGTGGAGTTACTATCAAACTAAAAACTTCAATATTTATTATCATCAAAATGGGGAAGAACTTGCCAAATTCATAGCACAAAGCGCTGAGAAAGAATTACCCCAAATGGAAGCTGCGGCTGAATATAGCCTGCAGCGCCGGGCCAATATAGTTTTGTACAATGATTTTGCCGAAATGCAGCAAAGCAATATCGGTTTGGGTATTGAATGGCAGAATACCGGTGGCGGCACCAAACTGGTTAACAATAAAATGGTTGTTTATTTTGAAGCCGATCATCAAAAGTTACGTTTGCAGGTAAGGCATGGCATTGCACAAATACTTACCGAAAACCGTTTGTTTGGAGACGATATTGGCGAAGTGGCCGGCAACCAGGCCCTGCTTGATCTACCTAAATGGCTTACGGATGGCTATATCAACTACCTGGCGCAAAACTGGAGTACCGAACTCGATGATGAAATGAAAAGCGAAATGCTGAGCGGCGATTATAGTAAATTTTCCAAATTTTCATTTGCCAAGCCCCAACTTGCGGGCCATGCTTTTTGGTATTATATAGAAGAGAAATACAAAAAAGAAAATGTTACCTACCTGCTTTACCTCGCTACCGTTTATAAAAATTTGAATAAAGCCTGCCTGCAGGTTTGTAAAAAGAAATTTAAAGAAGTACTGGCCGAATTTATGGAATACCAGGATGATAAGTATTATAAAGACATAGCGAAAAGAAAACCATATCCCAAAGGAAGTTATGTGGATGGTTTTACCATTAACAACCGGTTGGATTATTTTAGATTTAATGTAAACCCCACTAAGCGCAACAATTCCTACGTGGTCACACAATTTAAAAAAGGAATTGTACGGGTTGTTTATAATGATGAATTTGAGAACAAGACCTTGCTGAAGTATGGCATTCGCAGTTATAAAAATGAAATGAACCCCAATTACCCGATGATGGCATGGGATCCTAAAGGAACAAGGATATCTGTTTTATATACCAGCGAAGGAAAATTAAAATTGTTTGTTTACGATATAATAAACCGTCAAAAACAATATAAAATAGACCTTACCCAACATTTTGATCAGGTGCAGGATATGAAGTATATGCTTAACAGCAACACACTCTTATTAACTGCTGTAAAGAACGGCCATACCGATATTTTTACTTTTGAAATTCAAAATGAAAAAGTAAAACAGATAACCAAAGATGTATATGATGACCTGGATGCTTCTTTTGTTGCATTTCCAAATAAAACCGGTATCATATTCAGCAGTAACCGGCCATCACCAGGTGCAAAAAGTGGCGATACTGTTTTACCAAGCGATAGTAAGTACAACATCTTTTTAATTACTGATTTTGGTGATAAGCCCGAGCTTAACCAGATCACCCAACTTTCAAAACTAAAGTATGGCAATGCCCGCTCTCCGATGCAGTACAACGAAAGCCATTTTACTTTTGTAAGCGATGAGAATGGCGTTGGTAACCGATATGCAGGCTTCTTTACTACAAAAAAAGCCGGGCTTGATACATTGGTGTTGATTGCCGACCAGATCTTACGCAACCCCTCTTCAAAAGAAGTTGACAGTACCTTAAAGGCATTTAAGAAAATAGATGTTGATTCTATAGCTGTGGTTGCCGTTTCAGAAGATTCGGCCTATACTTTTCCATTAACGAATTACCAAAGCACCCTTGCCGAAACCCGTATTGCAGGCGATAACAACCAGGTGAGTGAAGTTACCCGCCAAAGCGATGATAAGGTTTTATACAAATTAAAAATAGATGAATACACTTTGCGCCGGCGAAATGTTACTGCCCAGCCAACCGAATACATGAAGAAACTCATGAACGAGTATAAAGACAGTGCAGCTGTAAACAAAGCAATTAGAGCAGTTGACCCGGCAAAAAAAGAAGATGATATCTTTCAAACCGAATTTGCCAATGAGAAAAAAGATAGCACTGCTGCAGGAAAAGAAGTTACCAGTACAGTAGCTAAATATGATGTACTAAAAACGATAAAGAAATTCAGGTATAAGCCACCAAAATTTTCTGTTGATTATGGCTCTGCAGGTTTCAACACAGGTGTACTTATTAACCGTTATCAGCCTTATGGCGGAGGCGCCGGCCCTATACAACTGAATTCGGGAACCCCACTTAGCGGGCTTATCCGGTTAGGCACTTCTGAATTGATGGAAGACGTTAGGATCACTGGTGGTTTTAAAATATCCACCAATTTAAAGGACAATGAATGGTTGATGAGTTACCAGAATTACAAGCGCCGGATCGATTGGGGTGCCACTTATTACCGGAATGTGGTTAGTTATAGTTTTGGGATCTTAGATACAGCCGGTAACCCACAAGCTTCACCCGGAAAAATATTTACCAATCTTTACCAGGTAAATGTGAGTTATCCGTTTGACAGAAGTAAAAGCATAAGGCTTAGTACGGGAATAAGGTCAGATAAATCCGTACTGTCTGCATTTAAGCTATATCCAAATTATGTAGGGGTGGCGGACCAAAAAACATTATACTCCACAACCAAGCTGGAATTTATTTATGATAACTCCATGAATCCGGCAATGAATATTTGGAATGGCCTGAGGTACAAAATTTATTTTGATTATAACAGGCAGGTAAATAAAGTGCAATTTGCCGAAGGCCCCAGCACCTTTAACCTGGGATTTGATGCCCGTTATTATTATCCCATATACCGCAATTTCATCTGGGCCGGCAGGGCCGCAGGCGATTTCAGTTGGGGTAATCAAAAACTTATTTACTATTTAGGCGGTGTTGATGGCTGGCTTATGTTTGGACCAAACCAAAAACCTGGTAGTAGCAAAGACCGGTATTTTAATACTAACAACCCCCCAGCAGCCAATAATACCTATGCCTTTGAAAGCCTTACTGTAAACATGCGTGGTTTTATACAAAATGTAGCCAATGGAAACAATGCTGTTGTGATAAACAGCGAATTCAGGTTGCCGGTTGTTTCAACATTCTTTAACCGTACCATCAACAATTCTTTCCTTAATAATTTTCAGATCGTTCAGTTCATTGATCTGGGAACCGCCTGGGATGGTGCTTACTCAGGAATAAAACGCCCCGTAGCCGTTTACGGTCAGGTTCCTTTACAGGTAAAAGTGAAAGCGGGTGGTATTGGTCCATTTGCCGGTGGTTATGGCTTCGGTGCCCGAAGCACATTGCTGGGTTATTTTATAAAGTATGATGTAGCGTGGCCCATGAATGTTTTATTTAAAGGAAAACCGGTAATGTATCTTGCTTTAGGCCTCGACTTTTAAATACTGTACATAAAATTAAATATTTGCCTGGCTTAAATAGCCGGGCAATTTTTTTTATGGTAAGCGCATGAAAGGCGGTAAAAGCACTCAGTTAGAGGAGTATGAATTCTAAAATTGGGTTCCGATGGAAAACAAGACTTTATGCCGGGGAAAGCATAGCTTATGGATTTGATTGGACTATTTTATTTTAGAGGTTCGTGTGTTAACATTATTCTTAAAAAATTTAATTATCAATAGTTCCATACAGTGGCAATAACCAATAAGCATGTAGTTAATTTTTTGCATCGCTATTTATTTTATTAATAAGTGTTTGGGTAGGTTCCTGTAGTATGGAAAACCATGGCCAATCTTTGATTGGAATACTATTTTTACCGCGACGAAATGCTTTTGCAAAAATTTTCCAATACTCAGGCATGGTTATATATCCATACAAAACCGTTGCCGCCACCGGAAAAGAGATGTGCCGGTTGCCCAGCATAAAACACTGCAGGCAAACTTCCCCTTCACCCGTTGTGTCATATTGCAGGAGGATATGCTTAACATCATGCCTGGCATAATGCGGCAACAACTTCAGGTCTTTTTTATTTAAAAAATGTATTAGGTCATTGCCCAAAGTACCTTCAGGAAATTCGCTTAACTGTTTTGCCGTATAGGGAAATATTTCCGGCCGTCTTATAAACCGCAACATCGGCAGCGCCATATTGTGCGTAAGAAAAACCAATAGTTTGGCACGCTGGATCGTTAGCATTGAATAGAGCTTATTCATTGGTTTAATTTTTTTATAGTTTGTAAAATGCCATTATTTAAAAGTACTTTGCATTTCAAAGTGTAGGGTTAAAAAAAATTACTTTACCGATCCGATCATTTTTGTCAAAGCGTCCAGGTGCAGTTTAAATTCCTTTTCACCATTTTTAGTTATTGAATAAGTGGTATTTGTTTTCCGGCCTATAAACCCTTTATGAAATTTTACAAAACCGCTCTCTTCCAGTGTTTTTAAATGACTGGCCAGGTTACCGTCTGTTATATCCAGCAGTTCCTTCAACTCGTTAAAACTCACGGCATCGTTCACCATCAGCGCACTCATAATGCCCAGGCGGATACGGCTGTCAAAAACTTTATTCAGATTTTCTATCGGATTCTTCATCAGGCAAATAGTTTATACCGACTATCAGTTTAAATCATTAATAATTATTCTGTCGGCATAATACCATCTAATATTTCTACGCAGTCCTTCGGACTATTTATGAAATAAAGATGGTATTATTTCCTTTCGTATTTCCACCACATCATCACTCCGTAAACAATATGCAATACTCCAAAGCCCATTGCCCAAAACTGTAAGCCGTAGCCGATCCACCAAAGGTTAAAAAGGCCAAGAATAATTTGTCCGTAACCCAAATACCTCACTTCGCCCAATGTATATTTACTGGCATTCACCAGCGCCAGGCCATAAAAAATCAAACAACCCGGTGCTACCAGTTGGTACTCTCCCATCTGCATCATCCTGATCAGAAATATAGCGCCAACGCCCAACGGTATTACCATGTTCCAGAACAAGCGCATGGTAGTAGTGCCCCACATGGGCGTACTGTTTTTTTTGCTTCGTAAATAGGTAAACACAAATGCAGAGATAAAGGCAGCCAGAAAAGTGATCGTGGCGATCCAAAAAAGATCATTTATCAATTTATAGCCATCCGAGGTCATCAACAGGCTAAGCTGGCATTCGCCTTTAACCCAGCAGTTAATTTTCTGGCTGGCAAACCATGCACCTGCCAATGCACAACTACCGGCTGCAATTCCACTCAATCCACTGAGGCTTATAAAACGGCTGCTGCGTTCCATCATTTTTTTGATGTGCTGCAGATCTTCCAAAGGTTGTTGCTGTTTGTCCATATAAAAAGCACTTTGAAATACAAAGTAAGCTATTGGTTTTGATTTGTGCAAATTATTTTTGTGCCCGGCTGTTGAATTTTTCTTGAGCTGCGATGGCACAGTTTATCCCGAAAACTTTCGGGACACCTTTTTACATCATATCTTTACTTGCCTACCGGCAGGCAGGTTCAGCAAATAACAAACAGTTTCTACTAAAACACCACGCACTCAAATGCTTAGAATTTCAGCGCTTTCCTTTTTTACATTTTTGTTTTATACCGGCTTTGCCCAAACAACAATAAACCCTTCCAAAATAGATATTGTAAGAGATTCATTTGGCGTGCCGCATATTTTTGCTAAAACCGACGCCGAAGTTGCCTATGGCCTGGCCTGGGCGCAGGCGGAAGATGATTTTAATAGTATGCAGGAGGTTATTTTGCCTGCTAAAAATTTAATGGCTTCTGTAATGGGTAAAAAAGGAGCAGCGGGAGATTATGCATTTGCTTTGTTTCGTTGCCGGGAAATAACTGAGGAGAAATGGAATACACTTACACCTGCCTTTTTAAAATTAATAGATGGTTATCTGCAGGGGTTGAATACCTATGCTAAAAAGCATCCGGAAGAGATCATCCACAAAAAAATATTTCCGGTTACCGCAAAAGAATATATTTCTTCATCCGTACTTGCCCTGACTATTTTTAATGGTGCCGATAAAGCGCTGATGAGGATTTTTAACAACAGCGAATGGGAAGCCCCGGAGTTAAATAAAAAAGGCAGTAATGCTGCTGCCATCAGTGCCTCTAAAACCACAACTGGCGAAGCCTTTCTAATGATCAATGCACATCAGCCCAATACAGGTCCACAATCTTTTTACGAAGCCCATTTATGCAGCGAAGAAGGCTTAAATATTACAGGAGGCTTATTAGCCGGTGGCCCCTGCATTCTACATGGAGTGAACGAAAATCTTGGCTGGGCACATACGGTAAATTTCGGTGACAGACTGGATGAATTCCAACTGGATATGAACCCGGATAACCCGCTGCAATATAAGTTTGACGGGCAATGGCTCGACCTGGAAGTAAAAACGATCAAGCTAAAAATAAAAGGCATTCCCATCAATGTAAAAAGAAAAGTGTACTGGAGTAAGTATGGCGCTACCATGAAAAATATGCAGGGTTTCTTTTCAATACGACTGGGCGCAAACATGAAAATTGGCGTGCTTGACCAATGGTACCAGATGAACAAAGCCCGGAATTATACCGAGTTTTATGCTGCATTGAACAGGCAGGAACTAAGCATGTTCAACATCATGTATGCCGACAGGCACGATACTGTCTTTTCCATCAACAACGCCTTAATGCCGATAAGAGATGCAACAATGGGATACAACTGGAAGAGAACGGTGCCCGGCAATACTTCCAAAACTTTATGGACAGATTTCCGGCCTTTAAGAGAATTACCGCAATACATAAATCCTAAAAGTGGATTTTTATTTAACACCAATCATTCATCGTTTCTGGCAACCGCTGCCGAAGACAATTTAAAGCCATCTACTTTTTCTAAAACCGATGGCTGGGAAGAATATCACCTCAACCGCAGTGTACGCTTCCTGGAACTGTTTCCACAAAAAGAGAAACTGAGTTATGAAAAATTTAAACAAATAAAATTTGACAACCAGCTACCCGAAAAACTGCAATATCCTTTTCAATTTGATTCCTTATTTATTTTAAGTGAAAAAGAGTATCCGCATCTGGCACCGGTAATTACAACATTTAAGAACTGGAACAAACGGGGAGATGCAGATAATAAGGGTGCCGCTGTTTTTTTATTAATTTATGAACACCTGAAAGCAACGCTGCCAGACCGTACACCGAGGCACCTCACTAAACAGGAAGCTATTGGAGCTTTTACTTATGTCACTGACTATATGAAAACTAATTTTGGAACAACGGATCTGAAATTGGGCGATATTCAAAAATTAATAAGAGGAGAAAAAGAGTGGCCGCTGGGTGGTTTCCCTGACTTGCTATCACCACAATGGACAGAAGCATTACCCACTGGTAAACTAAAATCAATTGGCGGAGACGGCCTGGTGATGTTTGTACGGTTTCAAAAAGAAGGATTGCCAAAAATTGAAACCATCAATATGTACGGTGCCAGTGCAAAGCCCGGCAATAAACATTTTGACGACCAGGTAGATATGTATTTAAAACAACAAACCAAAACAATGACGCTGGATAAAGCAATGGTTTATAAAAATGCAGAAAGGGTTTATCATCCAGATTAAAGCGAAAGATCCGATTGCGTAAAAAGGGGATTGAGTGCTGAGCTATTAAAGCGCATTCAAGACCGAAATAATTTTAACACATGCGTGAGTAATTTCCTCTTCGCTGATAGTTAATGGCGGTACGATACGTAAGCAGTCAGCAGCAAATAAGAACCAATCAGTAAATACACCGGCAAGTATCAAAGCATCGATCACTTTCTTATTCATGTCAAAATCCTCAAACGCTACAGCCATCATTAAGCCACGACTTCTTACGGCCTTAATTTCAGGATGATGCAACAATGAAATAAAAAGCGCCTCTTTTTTACCAACCTCTTCAACCAGTTTTTCATCCAGCAAAACATTAAAAGCCGCAAGGCCTGCGGCACAGCAAACCGGGTGGCCGCCAAATGTATTGATATGTCCGAGCACCGGGTCGTGTGTAAAAGAATCCATTATTTTTTTATCGGCAATAAAAGCGCCCAGTGGCATACCACCGCCCAGCGCTTTGCCCAGCAATAAAATATCGGGCACCACATCAAACTGCTCAAATGCCCAAAGCGTTCCATTTCGGCCAAAGCCACATTGTATCTCATCCAGCACCAGCAAGGTTCCGGTTTCATCGCATTTTTTTCTGAGTGCTTTCAACCAGCCGTTTTGAGGAACCAAAACACCAGCTTCAGCCTGTATGGTTTCTGCAATTACACATGCCGTACGGGTGGTAATATTTACCAGGTCCTCAAACGAATTGTAATTCAATTGCAAAACATCAGGTAACAGTGGACGAAAAGCCTGCTGCCAGTATTCGCTGCCCATCACGCTTAATGCGCCCTGTGTACTCCCATGATAGGAATTTTTAAAAGAAATGATCTGTGAGCGGTTGAGATATCTTTTAGCTAGCTTCATGGCGCCTTCAGTAGCTTCGCTGCCCGATGCGGTAAAGAAGACTGAGTTAAGAGAGGCAGGCAAATGTTTGGTAATCAATTTTGCATAATGCACCTGTGGGCTCTGTACCAACTCCCCATAAACCATGATGTGGAGGTAATCATCCAGTTGCTTCTTAATTGCTTCAATGACTTTGGGATGCCTGTGGCCAACATTACAAACGCTGATGCCGCCAATCAGGTCGATATACTCTTTACCAGCTGCATCAAAAAGTTTGCAGCCTTCTGCCCTTACCATCTCCAGGCTGAGCGGTGCTTTTGATGTTTGTCCAACATGGTTCAAAAAAAGTTGCCGGTTGGTCATAATTATTTTATCCCTGCAAAATAAAGCTATCTAAAATAAAACCTTTAAATAAGTACTCAATTATTGCTCGTAGCGGATGAGGACACCCACCACGGCGACCCGCCTTGGTCGGCGTGCCAGCCGACCGAGAATATTAAGAAAGGCGCTGTAGCAAATAATTAACTTTTACCAAAAAATAAAAGAACAAATTGTACGTAATTTGTACAATTAATGCCAAACCGCTTATTTTAATCAGTCAGTAAATGAAATTTTTTGTTCCCCTGCTTTTTAGTTTCTGTTTACCAGGTTATTTATTTGCACAAAATAATTCAGTGCGGCCAAAGATCGGCCTTACATTAAGTGGGGGCGGGGCCAAAGGATTGGCACATATCGGTATTTTAAAAGCAATCGACAGTGCCGGCCTGAAGATTGATTATATAACCGGTACCAGCATGGGCGCTATTGTGGGCGCCTTATATGCATCGGGGTACAGCGGAAATGACATAGAAGCTTTAAGAAAAGATATCGATTTTGATGTGCTGTTCAGCAACAATGTGTTATTGAAAACACTTTCGATGGAAGAAAAGGACCAGTACAGCCGCTTTGCGATTGAGCTTCCCTTCATCAATAATAAAATACGCCTAACAACCGGTGTAATTACCGGCCAGGAACTAAACATGAAATTTTCTGAACTGTTTTTTCACGTGTACCATATCCGCAACTTCGATGATCTCAAAATTCCGTTCAAATGTATGGCCACCGACCTTGAAAGCGGTGATCTTGTTGTGATGGATACGGGAAATATCATTACGGCCCTGCGTGCCACTATGGCCATACCGTCTGTGTTTTCGGCGGTAACAAGAGATGGCAAAAAATTAGTTGATGGTGGCCTTGTAAGAAATTTTCCCGTAAAAAATGTGAAACAAATGGGCGCCGATATTGTAATTGGCAGTAACGTAACAACCGGCCTTTCTAAAATTGATAAGATAAAAACACCCGTTGATGTTTTATTGCAGATGGCATTTTTTAAAGAAGCCGGAGATTTTAAA
>JANOUJ010000208.1:0-6976 GCA_031416815.1 Chitinophagaceae bacterium | reverse complement strand
GCTATATTTTGATAGAAGCCTTTCTGCACAAGTCTAGAATTACAGATTAGTGCAAACCCTGTTCCAAGTGAACTTTAAATTCATTCCGCAATTATTAATTATTTTATTGAACTTACAGTTCTAAACTAACCAATCATGTTTCTAATTGTAATAGGGTTTATCCTTATAATTGTTACTTCAGTTGTACTAAAGAACAATCCTGCACTGGCAAAATTTAAACCCATTGGTCGCATTGCCGGCATAATTTTTATTTTGTTGGGCGTTTTTGGTGCCTGCGTAAAACAGATTGATGCCGGACAGGTTGGTGTAAAGGTTTTGTTTGGCAGCATTCAAAATGATGTGATGTGCAGCGGACTGCATTTTATTAATCCTCTGCTGGATATAAAGAAGCTGGATGTAAAGACACAGAACTATACCATGAGTGGTGTACATGATGAAGGCAACCAGGTAGGCGATGATGCCATACGGGTTTTAACCAGTGATGGACTTGAGGTTACCATTGACCTCACTGTTTTGTACCGTGTGGTGGCAGCTGATGCCCCAAGGTTATTAAGAGAGACCGGCGATGATTATCGTGATAAAATTGTGCGGCCCATTACCCGTACTAAAATTCGTGACAATGCAGTTTACTACCAGGCTGTAGATCTGTTTGGCAGTAAAAGAGATGTTTTTCAGCAGCGCATTTATAAGAGTATTGAGGAAGATTTTAAAAAGCGTGGGCTGATGCTGGAGCAGTTACTGGTACGCAATATTACTTTACCCAACTCGGTCAAAGCATCCATCGAATCTAAAATCAATGCAGAGCAGGATGCTAAAAAAATGGAGTTTGTTTTGCTGAAAGAAAAGCAGGAGGCAGAACGCAAAAGAGTGGAAGCTCAGGGCATTGCCGATTATCAGCGTATCATCAATACCGGCCTTACCGATCAGCAGCTACAATACGAGCAGATAAAGGCTATGAAAGAATTGGCGCTCAGCACAAACTCAAAAGTAATTGTGATGGGTAAAGGAAACACACCCATCATCATTGACGGTAAACAATAGCAACATGAAGTTTAAGCAAATAGCATCTTACGATAATTACATGCTGGCCAATATGACCATGGGCCTGCTTACCGAAAATGAGATTAAATGCCACATGAAGGATGAGCATATTGTTACCGTTGACCCGTTGCTTAACCCTGCCGTTGGTGGTATTAAACTACTGGTTGAAGAAGGCGACTTTGATCGTGCAGTTGCTTTAATGAAAGAAGCGGAAAGCGATTACCTAAAAGATATTGCCTGTCCCGGCTGCAAAAGCCATTCACTGGTGGTAGAAGAAAAAACAAACAACCCTACAGACTTTTGGGGCAAATTAAAGAACCAGGTACTCTTTGGGCAAACATCAACCTACAGCAAAGGCTACCGCTGTACAAACTGCAAAAAAAGTTTTAGCGAACTTCCACCTTCGTTTTAAAAAATAATTGATCCAGTTATGAATAAAATGGCCATGATACCGGCACGCTATGCTGCAACCCGTTTTCCGGGCAAGCTGATGCAAATGCTGGGCGATAAAACTGTTATCCTGCATACTTATAACAACACGGTTGCCACTAATTTATTTGATGAAGTGATGGTGGTTACCGACAGCGATATCATCTTCAAGGAAATAATAAATAACGGCGGCAAGGCAGTGATGAGTGTTAAAGAACACGAGAGCGGCAGCGACCGAATTGCTGAAGCCATTGCAGGTATTAATGTAGACATTGTAGTAAATGTGCAGGGCGATGAGCCTTTTGTACAAAAAGAACCACTTGAAAAATTACTGGCTGCTTTTACAAATGAACAGGTACAGGTAGCTTCGCTGATGCAGGTTTTAACAGAAGAGCATTTTATTGCTGATCCCAATTATGTAAAAGTGGTTGTAGATAAAAACATGAATGCACTAATGTTCAGCCGAAGTCCCATTCCTTATCACCGTGATAAAAACACTAGTCCCATTTATTACGAGCATATTGGTGTGTATGCTTTCCGTAAACAAGCATTGCTGAATTTTACTGCCTGGCCCGTTACGCCGCTTGAAGCTGTAGAAAAAGTTGAATGCCTGCGTTATCTTGAAAACGGTATCCCTTTAAAAATGGTTGTTACTGAATACATGGGTGTAGAGATCGACACGCCGGAAGATCTGGTGAGGGCAGCTTCGCTGTTGAAATGATTAACCACAAAGGACACAGAGATTTTTCACAAAGAACACGGAGATGGAATTTTATAATATACCGCCAGATTTAAATAGCCTTTCCAATGAGATTATTGGACTGGCAATTAAAGTACACCGTGCACTTGGGCCAGGTCTCCTCGAGTCTTCATACAAGGAATGCTTGTTTTATGAAATATTAAATGCCGGATATTTTGCTCAAAAAGAAAAAGCCCTTCCACTTGTTTATGGAGATGTAAAGCTCGACATCGGTTATCGCATAGATATAATGGTAGAAAATAAATTAATTGTTGAAATAAAATCAATAGATGCTCTTGCAGATATTCATACAGCACAGGTACTCACTTATCTCAAACTTTCAGGCAATCGCCTCGGGCTCTTAATGAACTTTAATGTTAAATTACTGAAAGATGGTATCAAACGATTGGTATTGTAACTTTGTGTCCTTCGTGAAGGATCTTCGTGTCCTTTGTGGTAAAAAATAATCTTTATGGCATTCAGGAATTTTAAAATGGTTGGTTATGTAGTTTATGGCCGTGGGGCTTTTAACCAGTTAGATGAGATCATTGCTCCGCAGCGCAAAGCAAATGCGCCCATGATTTTTTTGGTTGATCATTTCTTTGAAGGAAAAGATCTTGCAAACCGTGTTCCTGTTCGTGGCAACGACAAAATAATTTTTGTGGATGTAACCTACGAACCCAAAACAACCTATGTAGATAGCCTGGCCAACCAACTTAAAGCAGCGTTTGGAACCGTAAGTGGCATCATTGGTATTGGCGGCGGCAGCGCCATGGATCTTGCCAAAGCAGTTTCGCTAATGATGAACAACCCCGGCAGCAGTGCCGATTACCAGGGCTGGGACCTGGTGAAAAACCCCGGTGTATATAAAGTTGGAATTCCAACACTTAGTGGAACCGGTGCTGAAGTAAGCCGCACGACTGTTTTAACCGGCCCAACAAAAAAGCTGGGCATGAACTCAGACTTTACACCTTTCGATCAAATTGTTTTAGACCCCGAATTAACCGCCAACGCACCGGCCAACCAACGTTTTTACACCGGTATGGATTGCTATATACATTGCATTGAAAGCCTGAACGGAACTTTTTTAAACGAATTCAGTAAAAGCTATGGTGAAAAAGCTTTGCAGCTTTGCAGAGATGTGTATGTAACCAATGATGGCTGGAATGCTGAAAGCGATGATAAACTGATGATGGCATCTTATGCCGGCGGTATGAGCATTGCCTACAGCCAGGTGGGTGTGGCACATGCCGTAAGTTATGGCCTTAGTTATTTGCTGGGTACCAAACATGGTATTGGCAATTGTATCGTGTTCGATCAACTGCACGAGTTTTACCCCGAAGGAGTAAAAGAATTTAAGTACATGGTTGAGAAGAACAATATTGACATTCCAAAAAACATTTGCGCCGGTTTAAGCGATGAAGATTTTAATAAGATGATAGATGTATCGCTGGGCATGAAACCCCTCTGGGAAAATGCATTGGGAAAAGACTGGGAAAAGCAAATGACAAGGGAAAGGCTGAGAGGTTTGTATGAGTTGCTCTAACATTTTAATTAAACTCCCTTATGCTGTAAAAAATTTTATACATTCCTTTTATCTTCTAAATTTTCACAGCTGCTTTTAAAAATGGTATATTTAAATTTTATTCGTCATCCTTTAAATACAAAAATGAGAAATCCAATTCTTTTCTTCGTTCTATTCTTGTTTCCAAATATTCTTTTTAGCCAAACTGCTTATATCCAAGTAAAGGGCGAGGCCGGCCTTTCTGTATTTTTAAACAGTCAGATAAAAGGGATAACTTCCACTGAATACAATGGACTTATTATTGAAAACGTGTCGCCAGGTAAGCATCTGATTAAGATTGTAAAAGAAGGCTATACTCCTTTCGAAGAATATGTAATCGTTAAACCCGGAGAGGTATTTGCATATAAGGTCAAACCTTTTGCTAAACATATTGTCGAGATTTCCGAACAGGGAAATGTTGCTGAAACGAATAAGACGGCTACAATTCAAACAGGTAAGTTAGTTATCCAATCCGTGCCTATTGAAATAAAGATCAGCATACCCGATATTGAGGGTGTTCAAAATAGCCAGAAAACAAAAGATGAATGGATTGCGGAAAAGATCCCTGCAGGAACCTATTTAATTACGTTTTCGTTTAATAAAAAGATAATTACAAAAAGCATTACGATAGAGGGTGATGAGATCACAAATGTGTTTGTAAACATGCTTAACGAAAACCTTACCGTAAAGAATTCCATAGATCCGCAGGTAGAACAAGAACTTATTACCCGCTTGAATAAAAAAATGAATGAGGCGGAGGGGTCTTATAGAAATTTCAGTTTTGGTATAAAATATTACTCAGAATTAAAGTGTTATAGTACCCCGGGAAAAGCTGGAAGTTTGACGATCAGCTATGTGAGGAATGGTGATTCACAGTACAAAGACAAAAGATTTGCTTATGAATTTAAGATCTCACAAATAAAAAGTATTGAAATAAATAATCCCGGTCATGGTGACTATTATACTCCACAGGGTGTTTCAAGTCCCGTTGGTATGATTGAAATAGTCCTGCTTGACAATTCAGGATATTTCGTAATGAGTGAGCGCAATTATGGGAACACCTATTGGAGCACATCCCCACGTGAACCTAGTAAACAGATTTCCCTTCCTTTTTTACAATCCAATAAATCAAACTTCGACGAAATAATAGACATCTTTGAACGCCTAGAAATTTACAATAGTAGATAGGGGCCTATCCGACTGTTCATCTTTCCATCGAATCAACCAGCGCCGCCGCTAAGTCTTAATGAATTAAAAATGCGGAAACGAGTTTTTATAAACCCCTTTATTTTTTACCCTACCGCTAGCTACGACCACAATAACAATTACCACTGCAATCACTAAAAAAATCCCGAGTGGGAATTTAAACTATCAAAACCTTATGCTGTGTTGTTGGTGACTGCCTGAACCCATTACCCTCAGCACGAACACCAACAACGGCAAAGACTGGGAAAAGCAAATGACCAAGGAAAGGCTGAGAGGTTTGTACGAAAAATTATAATTTCTGCATTTTTTTTATTTATTTAAAGCATGAAAACGATCATGCTCCGGCCCCTTATGCACCGCAACAACGAATGCATTGCAATTTTTTTTGAAAAAAATACTTCTTTAGAAAAAATAATAAGGAAGCAGCCTGGTATTAAATGGAGCCAGACAAATAAGTGCTGGTACATACCGCTTACGGAAACAGCTTATCAATTACTGATAAAATCGGTGAAAGAAAAAGCTGCAGTTGACAACACTGCCCTGAAAGCATATTTAGAAAAGAAAAAAAACATACAGGCTGTTTTACCGCAAAAAAAGCAACCTGTTGCCAACAGGAAAACAACATTCAGCAAGCCCGTTGCATTAACCCAGGCCGGGCAATTAAGTACAATCAACCTGAAAGCGTTGGAAAAATTTGTACAGCAGTTACAACTGAAGGCATATAGCAAATCAACCATTAACACTTACCGGAATGAGTTTATACAGTTATTGAAAATTTTAAAAAACAAACCGGTTGATGAACTAACAACCGGCGACCTGCGGCGGTATATGGTTTATGCTATGGATAAAGAGGGTATAAAAGAGAATACTGCCCACAGCCGGCTGAATGCGTTGAAATTTTATTTTGAGCAGGTGCTTGGCCGTGAAAAGTTTTTTTGGGAGATACCGAGGCCGAAGAAAGCAATTCAATTACCAAAAGTATTCAGCCAGGATGAAATAGCCGGTATTATTAACAGCATAACCAATAAAAAGCATAAGGTAATGCTGATGCTGGCCTATAGTGCCGGACTCAGGGTGAGTGAAGTTATTTCACTAAAGACCTATGAAGTTGATAGTAAGCGGATGACGATTTTTATCCATGCTGCCAAAGGTAAAAAAGACAGAATAGTAAGCCTGAGCCCGGTATTATTGGTGATGTTGAAATCATATACAGAAGAATATGCTCCACCTGAAAGTGGCTATCTTTTTGAAGGCCATATAAAAGGCACGGCCTATAGTTCCCGCAGCCTGCAGGAAGTAATTCAGGCAGCCAAAAAGAAAGCCGGAGTTATCAGGCCGGGGAGCATTCATAGCCTTCGGCACAGTTTTGCCACACATTTAATTGAGAAAGGAACAGATGTTACCATGATTCAAAAATTGCTGGGCCATAACGACCTTAAAACAACACTACGCTACCTGCATACCAGTAATAAGGATCTGCTGAAAATAATCAGTCCGCTTGATGATTTGAATTTAACCTGAGTTGTATTTGCGCTACTGCCTGAACCCAGAGGATTTTTAAATAAACCGTTAAAAGAGAGGGTGTTAAAAAAAATAAAACTTATTTTTAGTAGCGCATTATAGCGCAAATACACATGTTGGTGGCAAGCTTAAAACAGGCAGCTTTTCTAACAAAATATTTTGAATGGAGCAAACATGGCAGACATATGAACAGGTTGCAGCATATCTACTTGATAAGTTCGCTTCAGACTTCGACCTTTTAAGAGTTGAGGGTAAACAATCCGTAACAGGTATTAAATCGGGAACAAGTTGGGAAATTGATGCAAAGGGTTTTCGAAAGAATAATAATGGCTTTGTAATTGTTGAGTGTCGTCGCTTTACAAAAGCAAAACAAAGTCAAGAAAGACTTGGTAGTTTAGCATATCGTATTTCCGACACTGGGGCTAATGGTGGTATAATAGTTAGCCCATTGGGAATTCAATTGGGTGCCCAACTTA
>JANOUJ010000207.1:0-9282 GCA_031416815.1 Chitinophagaceae bacterium | reverse complement strand
AAAAAAAATTATTTATCAAAATTGATATAACAGTTCAACCAGCCTTTATCAATAATTACCTCGGGATATTTCCTGTAAAAATTTATCGCAGGCTCATTCCAGTCCAACACCTGCCAAACCATACCGCTGTATTTTTTCGCTTTGCATTCTTCTATCAAAGCATCAAAAAGCATTTTACCAATTCCTTTACCACGCATTTTTTCTGAAACCAAAAAATCTTCCAGGTACAGGCGCTGGCCCTTCCAGGTGCTGTAGCGGATGTAGCAAAGTGCAAAGCCTTCTACCTCACCCCGTCTCTCTCCTTCAGGGGAGGGTGATGCAAAGACCGAATCGGAGGAAACCTCGGATACGAACGCAAACCATACCGGCTTTTCTCCAAAACCGCTTTCAACAAAATGATCAAAACTTACAGTGACTGCATCTGGCTCTTTTTCATACACTGCCAGCTCTTGTATGAGTTCCATCATTCTTTTGCAATCTGCTTTAACTGCTCTTCTTATAACAACCGCCATTTTTACTTTTGAATTTTTACTTTATACACTCAATGCCTGTTCCAGGTCTAAAATAATATCCTGTACATTTTCAATGCCTACGCTCATGCGTATCAAGCCATCGGTAATACCATATTGCTCTCTTTTATCTTTCGGCACGCTGTAATGTGTCATGCTTGCCGGGTGAGATAGTAAAGTATCACAGGTGCCAAGCGATACAGCCCGGACACACATTTGCAGTTTATCAATAAAGTTTTTCGCTGCTTCAAGTCCGCCACTCATTTCAAAACTCAGCATGGCGCCTGCGTGCCGCATTTGTTTGGAGGCTGTGTTAAAATCAGGATGCGAAGGAAGACCGAGGTAATTTACTTTACTCACCGCAGGGTGTTGTTCTAAAAATCCTGCAACTTCCATGGCGTTGTGGCAATGACGCTCCATGCGTACTTCCAGTGTTTTCATGCCTTGTATCAACAAAAATGCTTCAAAAGCATTGCTGTTGCCGCCCAGCAGCCGGTGCACTTTGGTTATGTGGCCGCTCATATGCTCCACATCTTTACCAATTAAAATACCCCCAATTGCAGTACCATGGCCGTTCAGGAATTTAGTTGTGCTGTGCATCACATAATCCACTCCATACTGAAATGGCTGTTGCAGGTATGGCGTTGCAAAAGTATTGTCAATGGCAACAATTAAATTTCTTGCTTTGGCAAGCCTGGTCAGTTCATCAATATCCACACACTGTATAGTAGGATTGGCAGGTGTTTCCAGGTAAAGCATTTTTATTTTGCCATCAGCGTTGATCGCATGGGCAGCAGCGTTTAAATCTCTGAGATCAATAATGATCGCTTCAATACCAAGTGGAGGTAAAACTTTTTCAAGCAGTTCCTGTGTGCCGCCATATAAAGAGTAATGGGTTAAAATTTTATCGCCGGCTTTTAAACTGCCGATCATTAAGGTGCTGATAGCCGCCATGCCGCTTGCATGCAGGATGGCTTTTAATGCAATAGTGTTTCCATTTTCATCAGCAATACCAAAACTTTCAAGCGCAGCAATTTTTTCTTCAGCTTCCGTAATGGTTGGGTTTCCCCAGCGGCTGTAGATATAACCCTTTTCTTCGCCACTAAATCTTCTCATGCCTTGCTCCGCCTCATCAAAAACATACGTGCTGCTGGCATAAATAGGAGTTAGGTGGGCATAGTTGGGATCTTGTTCGTGACCGCCATGAATGGCAACAGAACTAAAACCGCTGTATGGGAATTTTTTATCGGGCATTTTAAAAGTTTATAGTTTGTTGTTTATAGTTTGTGGTTACCCAATCAGTAACTTTGTAAATGTTACCAAAAGTAAAAAAATAATAATGAAAGAACTGCTTCAACAATATGCCGCTTATAATATCTGGGCAACAAAACTTTTAACAGACCGCATCAGTAAGTTAACTGATGAAGAAGTGAACAGCGAAATTGTAAGCAGCTTTCCATCTCTGTACAAAACCCTGCAACACATGTGGCTGGCCGAAGAAGTATGGTGGAAACGGTTGAAGCTTACAGAAAATATTGTGCTGGATAGCGCTCAGTTTACCGGTCCCTTTAACGAGCTGACCGATGCGCTGGCCAAACAAAGCCATCAATTTAAAGAATGGATTGATAATGCAACTGAAACACAGCTGGTGCATGTTTTTGCTTTTATGCGTAATAAGGAACAGATAAAAATGCCGGTGTACCAAATGCTGCACCATGTATTTAATCACGCTACTTATCACCGTGGGCAATTGGTAACGATGCTAAATCAATTGGGAGCAGATAAAATACCGGGAACGGATTTTTCAGCTTTTAGCAGGGGAAAGTAAGGGGTGTCGTTTCAAGCTGCAAGGGGGCAAATATTATTTTTCAAAAACTTTTTTATTTCAAAGGGATATTTGCATTCGAAAGCTTGTCCCTTGTAGCTTGTCCCCTTGAAGCTTATTCTAATTGTGGTCGATCATCGTCATCTTTACACCATAGCCAATGCGATAACCACCGCGGCCGGGTGTTGGGGGCTGATATTCGATGTGTAAAAAATTACGGTAAACAAGGCCGATGCCTTTAGCATATTTTTCGGTGCCAAAATTTATTTCGCTATAAGAATTTGGATCAGCCGGATTGCCAATAATCTCATCCCGCTGGTTAACATCCAATGTACTGTCCAGGGTAAATGCACCAACTGTTTGACTCATGTTTACATTCTCATAGGTATAATTCCAATCGTCGAGATATTTTACGTTTGAATTTAAAGAGTATGTATCAATATGAGAATTGCCTTTCCAGGTAAATGCTTCTCTTATCGGTCCTTTCAATTTTAAAAAACGCATGTTGTTCTCAATAAACTCCATTGCAAAATCAGTGGGCACTGCCATAAAAGTATTGTCGGGCACCCAGGGATTGGCTGCTGTTTTGCGTATGTAACGTGTAACCCTGTATCCGGGCCTTCCAAGGTTATCAGATAATTGTCCATCTATTTGATGCTTTACCTGGTATTTGATAACAGTATCCTTTGTTCCGAAATTTATATAAACAGTTGAATCCAGGTTATAAGTAACATATTTTCCAACCTGTAGCGGGTAGTAATCATTTATAGCGGCCACATCAAGCACTTCAGTACTTTTATTGCAGGCATTAAAAATTACGGATGAAACGAGTACAAAAAGAAAAATTACCTTTCTCATAGTTTATTATAAGTTACAAATATAGATACAATTAAACGGCAAAAGGCTGCTCTGAGCGTTGAATGATCCCACCACCAATCACATCATCCCCCTCATAAAAAACCGCACTTTGGCCCGGTGCCACACCTTTAACGTCTGCATAAAAACGAACAAGTATACCGTTTTGGTATGTATAGAGGTTACTTAATGCACCTTTATCTTTATACCTGATCTTGGTGGTGGCTTCCATACCGTCGGTAATACCTTCATATTTTATCCAGTTTATGCCGGTAACTTTCATTTCGGTGCGGTTCAGATCGGTTTCATCGCCCAGTATAACTGTGTTGGTTTCGGGTAAAATTTCGGTAACAAAAGCGGGTTTGCCCAGGGCAATTTCCAACCCTTTTCTTTGGCCAACGGTATAAAAAGGATAGCCTTTGTGTTGGCCCAGAATTTTACCGGTCTTGTCAATAAAATTTCCACCATTCACCCTTTCTTCCAGTCCATCAACCTTGCGTTTTAAAAATCCCCGGTAATCATTATCAGGCACAAAACAAATTTCGTAACTCTCGTTCTTTTTTGCCAGTTCGGGGTAACCAAAGTCATGCGCCATTTGGCGGATGTCTTTTTTATGATACGTACCCAATGGCAGAATGGTTCGACTCAACAAGTCCTGCTGCAATCCCCACAGGGCATAGCTTTGGTCCTTGGTGTCATCTATTCCCTTGCGGATAAAATACCTGCCATTTGTATGCTGATGCACTTGTGCGTAATGTCCGGTTGAAATAAAGTCGCAGTTAAGTGCATCGGCTCTTTTCATGAGCGCCCTCCACTTAATATGGGTATTGCACATTACACAGGGATTGGGTGTGCGGCCGGCTATATATTCATCTACAAAATTCTCAATCACAAAATCGCCGAACTCTTCCCTGATGTCTAGAATAAAATGTGGAAAGCCGTGCTGCACTGCAGCCTGCCGGGCATCATTAAAACTATCGAGGTTGCAGCAACCGGTCTCTTTTTTGCCGGTGGTGCCAACGCTGGCTGCATAGTCCCAGGTTTTCATGGTAATGCCCACTACTTCATAACCTTCCTTGTGAAGCATTAAAGCAGCCACGGTACTGTCGATACCGCCACTCATAGCCATTAAAACTTTTCCTTTTTTGCTCATATTTTTTTCTCCGGGGCAAAGATACGGCTTAGTTGAGAGTTGAAAGTTGATGGTTGATAGTTGGAGTTTTTGAATTTGGGAATTTCCTAACTTTTAGCAAATTGCTTAATTAGCGTTGTAGTTATACAAAGACTCTTAATAACTTTCAACTTTCAACCTTCAACTTTTAACTTATTTTGCATTCATGCAACAATATCTTGACTTGGTAAAACATATTATTGACACCGGAACAGATAAAAGCGACCGTACCGGCACCGGAACAAGAAGTGTTTTTGGCTACCAGATGCGTTTTAATTTGGCAGAAGGCTTTCCATTGGTTACCACCAAAAAATGCCATCTTAAAAGCATCGTTTACGAACTGCTTTGGTTTTTGCAGGGAGATACCAATATCAATTATTTAAAAGAGCACAACGTAAAAATATGGGATGAATGGGCCGATGAAAATGGCGACCTCGGACCGGTTTACGGAAAACAATGGCGCAGTTGGGCAGGGGCCGGTGGGGTAGAAGTTGACCAGGTGAAAGAACTGATACATACTTTAAAAACAAATCCTGATAGCAGGCGCATGATCATCAGTGCATGGAATGTGGCAGAACTTCCAAAGATGAAACTGATGCCCTGCCATTGTTTGTTTCAGTTTTATACCTCACCCCCAACCCCTCTCCAAAAGGAGAGGGGAGTAAAAGGCAGCCTCTCATGTCAATTATACCAGCGTTCGGCTGATGTATTTTTGGGTGTACCCTTTAACATTGCTTCTTATGCTTTATTAACAATGATGATCGCACAGGTTTGTGATATGGAGCCTGGTGAATTTGTTCATTCCTTTGGCGATGTGCATTTATACAACAACCATTTTGAGCAGGCCAACCTGCAACTTTCAAGAACGCCTTTTCCTTTGCCGCAGATGAAGATCAACCCCGATGTAAAAGATATTTTTGATTTTAAATTTGAGGATTTTGAGTTACTGAATTATGAATCGCATCCTGGTATAAAAGCACCGGTAGCGGTTTAAGGAAAGGAATAAGGAATAAGTAATTTGGAATAAGAAATAAGAAATTGTACAGCTCAAATTTTTAAGTAGTTTTTATTTAATTCGATGGATAAAAAATACGATTTAGAGGACAGATTGGTGAAATTTGCTTGTTTATGTTTAAGTGTTTGTGATTTATTGCCTAATACAAAAACAGGCCAGAACCTGGAGTATCAATTATCAAAAAGTTGTACTGCACCTGCTTTAATTTATGGAGAAGCACAAGCAGCTGAATCGGCATCTGATTTTATACATAAAATGAAACTGGTATTAAAAGAGATAAGAGAAACAAGAGTAAATCTGAGGATAATAATGGAAAAGCCTCTATTAACTGATGATAAACTGGTAATTGCATTAAAAGAATGTAATGAGCTGATGGCTATTTTTCTAAAAAGTATAGAAACAGCTAAGAAAAATAAGGCAAACAGTTAATGTCCGACTTCCTTATTCCTTATTTTTAATTTCTTATTATGATCATTACTTTATTAGTTGCTGCCGCAGAAAACAACGCCATTGGTAAAAACAACCAGTTGCTCTGGCATTTACCCAACGATCTGAAATTTTTTAAGAATACAACCTGGGGCATGCCGGTTATTATGGGCCGCAAAACCTTTCAAGCAGTTAATAAACCATTGCCCGGCAGGTTTAATATTGTTATAACAAGACAAGAGGATTGGAAAGCTGAAGGGACAATTGCAGCAGCGGATTTGAACGATGCCCATAAAAAAGCTGCAGCAACAAACTGCAATGAAATATTTATAATTGGCGGCGGAGAAATTTATAAACAATCGATGGAAATTGCCGATAAGATTTACATGACCCGTGTGCATGCAACATTGGATGGCGATACTTTTTTTCCTGCAATTGATGAAGATAAATGGCAATTAACTGCGAACCAGGATTTTGCAGTAGATGAAAAACATAAGTATGCTTACTCATTTCAAACCTGGGAAAGGAAATGACACTTCGCCAGGAATATTATCTAAATTATATTCTCAGTCTTTACTTTACTATCTATTGTGTTTCTTTATTGATCATACTACTGGGTACAATATTTTTAAAAAGCCGGTATAAAGCAGAGTCATACAATTTTCTATATACCTTCAACACCTTAGCAGCGTGGAGTAATTTAATAGTAGCTTTCTTG
The DNA here is from genome assembly GCA_031416815.1 of Chitinophagaceae bacterium. Taxonomy (GTDB): domain Bacteria; phylum Bacteroidota; class Bacteroidia; order Chitinophagales; family Chitinophagaceae; genus Ferruginibacter. The sequence continues at coordinate 2,763 of JANOUJ010000207.1, read as the reverse complement.
TTTCTGAGGACATTGTTTCTTTCCTGGGATGGCCAAAATCCTTATGAATGGTACGCTTTCAGTGAAAGTGGTCCGTACTTATCATGGCGCTGGATCTTCATCATCAATATTTTTTCTTCTGTTTTAGGGTTGCTTCTTTTTTTTCGAAAACTTAGAATAAATCGATTGTTTACCTTCCTTTTCCTTCTTTCAAATGGTGGCTTCTTTTATGAAAAAATAGTGATTTTCATCACGAGTTTCTACAGGGATTATTTACCCTCGTCATGGTCCACTTATTTGGAAAATGCTTATCCTCAGAACTTATATAGTATTTCTGTGATCATCCTGTTACTTGTTCTTACATATCTATGGGCAAAGAAAAAAGGAAGACTTCCCTTTCCTTCTGTATTTTTGAAGTAATCATGTTTACAAAATTTCAATTAGCAAAAAAATACTTCCACTATTATTTTACCGCTTCCAACGGAAATGGCCACGGCATTCATTCTCCTTTTGTATTTGATTTTGTAAAGCATGTGTTGAACGATAAACAAAGCTATCCTGTTTATCAGTCAATTGAAAGTCTGCGAAAACAACTTCTTGCTAATTCCACTGTTATTGAGGTGGAAGATTTTGGTGCCGGGTCCTCAGTTATAAAAACAAATAAAAGAGTTGTTTCTGTTATTGCTGCATCATCTCTTAAACCCAAAAAATATGCACAGCTTTTGTACAGGATGGTAAAATATTATAAACCTGAAACAATTGTCGAACTGGGCACTTCTTTTGGTATAACAACAGCCTACCTGGCTTCTGCCCATAAAACATCTAAAGTTTTTACATGCGAAGGATCAACTGCTATCGCTTCCATTGCGAGACAAAATTTTAGATCACTTCAATTAAACAATATTCAATTAACCGAAGGTGATTTTGCCCAAAACCTGTCACCATTATTAGCAAAATTGCAAACTATTGATTTTTCTTTTATTGATGGTAATCATCAAAAAGATCCCACGCTGGATTACTTTTCTAAATTACTCAATCACGCTAACCCAAACACCATATTAATATTTGACGACATACACTGGAGTGCCGGAATGGAATCTGCCTGGGATGCTATAAAGAAGCACCCACAGGTAACTTTAACCATTGATCTTTTTTTTATCGGCATCGTTTTTATCAACCCCGATTTTAAAATTCCACAGCACTTCAGCATTCGATTTTAATTTTCGCTATCTTAGTCGCAATAATTTACACTATGATCATTGGCGTTTTAAAAGAACCATCTCCCGAAACAAGAGTATCGCTGTTACCCGAACACATTGCCATCCTTAAAAAATGGAATGTAGATGTTTTAGTAGAATCAGATGCAGGTAAAACCGCTTTTGCAAACGATGAAAAATACACCGAAGCCGGTGCAACTATAAGATCACGAATTGAAGTTTTAAAAGGTAGTGATCTTATCCTCAGCATAAACACGCCACAACAATCCGAAATCGTAGATCTAAAATCAAAAATCGTTTTAGGTGTTTATCAGCCTTTATTCAACGCAGCATCGATGAGAGATTTTGCTGCCAACGGATTGACCGTTTTCAGCATGGATATGCTTCCACGTACTACCCGTGCACAAAGCATGGATATTTTAAGCAGCCAGGCCAATATTGCCGGTTACAAAGCAGTGTTGCTGGCAGCTAATTTGTTTCCCAAATATTTTCCCATGTTCATGACTGCGGCGGGTAGTATTCCGCCGGCTAAAATTTTGATATTGGGCGCCGGTGTTGCAGGCTTACAGGCCATTGCCACCGGTAAGCGCTTGGGTGCTGTGATCGAAGTGTTTGATACACGCCCTGCTGTGAAAGAAGAAGTAATGAGCCTGGGTGCAAAATTTATTGAAGTGGAAGGTGCAGCCGATGCCAGCAAGGCCGGTGGTTATGCAGTAGAACAAAGCGAAGATTTTATGCAACGCCAGAAAGCGAAAATTGCAGAAAGTGTTGCCAAGGCAGATATTATAATTACAACTGCACAAATACCCGGTAAAAAAGCACCCATATTAATTACAACAGAAATGATGGAAGCCATGAAAAATGGCTCTGTTATTATTGATTTGGCGGCTGCAACCGGTGGTAACACCGAACTTACCAAGAATGATGAAACTGTATTGCACAATGGCGTAAGTATTGTTGGCAATTCTGCCTTGCCAGCAACCATGCCCAGCGATGCCAGCAAACTTTACGGCAAAAATATTTTAAACTTTTTACAGCTGATGATCAATAAGGATGGGAAATTCAATTTGAATTTTGAGGACGATTTGGTGAAAGGAACCTGTGTGGTGCATGGAGGTGCAATTACAAATGAAAGGGTTGCTGGCTTATTGGGCTGATGGTTCTAACTAAAATTATTTTATAAAAGCGATATGGAAAATATTTTAAACTTTATTTCCGCAAATCAACAGATCATCTACATCGTCATACTGATGATATTTGTTGGTATTGAAGTGATAGGCCGTGTGCCAAGCGTGTTGCATACGCCTTTAATGAGTGGTGCCAATGCCATACATGGTGTGGTTGTGATTGGTGCAATCATCATTATGGGTAAAGCAGAAAGCGATAATTACCTGGCATTGATACTTGGTTTTTTAGCCGTTGTTGTGGGCACATTAAATGTGGTGGGTGGTTTTGTGGTTACAGATAGGATGTTGGAAATGTTTAAAAAGAAAAAGCCCCCTCTATCTCCCCCGAAGGGGGAGGAAAGGTTGTAGATGGAAGGGATGACGATGTTTTATTGAAATCA
>JANOUJ010000206.1:0-8002 GCA_031416815.1 Chitinophagaceae bacterium | reverse complement strand
TTATTAAAAACATACAGCCGTTTTGGTTTTTGATTCTGCGTAAACATCAATAAGGTATCGCCGGTGATCTGTGATTTGTCATTCCACACAACCGGTTCGCCAAATAATTTAAAGGTAGAGTCAATAGTAGAGTAGTGCAGGCTGTCGCTCACTGCCTGTAAAGAATCATTGAAAATACGCACATTGTGAAACCCAATAAAGTATCGGATGGAAGAATCTTTATCGTTGGCTTTTACTACCAACGTCGTTCTTAAAGTATCCCTTTGTGTAGTGATCTTTCTTTCGAGGCTGTCATATTTGCGTAGGCCCGAAAAAAGTGTATCTGCAGCAATGTAGGTACTATCGCCATCCCGGTGAATGATCATCACCGGCTTGCGGCTTGCTAAAAATGAATTTACATTCAGATCAGAATATATTTCTCCGGCAAGTACAATAATTTTATTTGCACTGTCAACCAGTTTTGCATTGCCCTGCATTTGCAGGGTATTGTTCTTTTTGTCGTAAGCAATAATTTTTGCAGAACCACTGCGGGTACTGTCTTTAAAAGAAGCTCCGTCAGTAAAAATTGCTTCGCCTGTTCCCAGGTTATAGGTGCCCGATTTGGTATTAATAACGGTTCCATCTTTACCTATAATTTTTGTTTGAGCAATAAAAGTAGCAATATTTGTTTTTATGTTATAGAGTAAACTGTCCGTATAAATATCACGGTCAGGGTCTTTCAGGTGTACATTGTTTTTAAAATATACATCTTTGGTATCAGCAAAATACACACCATCCCGGCTGGTTAAAACCGTTTTTTCATTTGTAATACGGCCGCCGTTCTTATACGTGGCAATACCTGTTCTTAAATTATATTCCAGGTCATCGGTGTAAAGCGTGCCCTTCTTATCTGTAAGTCTTACTTTCTTTTTTAAATACGCGATGCGGTCGGCACCAACGTAACGCAGGTATTGGGCGTAGGTGTGTATGCTGTCGTTGTCGTTGATATGGATATTACCAAAAGCCTCCACAACATTTGTTTTTCGGTTGATGGTGGCGCTGTCGCAATAAAATGTGGTGAGCCCTTCTTTGATGATCACATCGCCGGCAATGGTTTCAAAAGACGTAACAGAATCAATGGTAATGAGCCTTAAACTTTTACCCTGCAGAATTCTTATGGCACGGGTGGAATCGGCAGTAGGTGCATTGGTGATGATCTGCTGTGCGGTAAGTCCGCAACTACAGCATAATAAAACGAGAATAAAAAAAGTGCTGATGGTAAATTTAAAACGCAATGTTGCTGTTTTTGTTCGGACTGTAATTTGAAATTTTTATTTTATAATAGAATGGTAAATTTATTTTTGAAGATAGGGAGCATTCACCGTATCCGGTAAAGGCATCAATAAACCAGAAGATGAATTCTTTCTGCCAAAAACCGAAATGTTCACATACCTTTTAGGGTTCACTTTTACATCATCAATCAGCAGGTTAAGTTTATTGGCTGTAGCCCTAAGGTTCTCGTATAATTTTGTATCGTTCAGCAGCAGACCTAAAGTGCCGTCTTTTCTGTCGAATTTACCAATGGCTCCTTTCAGGTCGCCGATGGTTGAATTTAATGTGTTGAGGGTTTTCTGCAGGTCTAAATTCGAAAGGTTGGTAGCTGTTTTATCGAGATTGCTAACCATGTTGTTGATCTTCCCGCTGTTCTTATCTAGATTGGAAGTAAATGAATTAAGGTTATTAAGCGTACCGGCCAGTGCGCCCGTTTGAGTATTCAACAGTATTTGCAAGGAGGCTGATGCTCCGATCAAATTTTCGGTTGTCTTATTTAAGTTTGAAAGTGTTCCGGCAATATTGTTCTTGGCATTTGGGTCAAGAACCTGGTTTATTTTGGTTAGGATCGAATCAATGGAAGTAACCGCTTTTGTAACCTGGTAAAGAACGGGGTCTACTTTACTCAGCACATCGGTAAAAATACCTGAAGATGCTTTTGTAGCGATCGTATCATTTTTTGGAATGTATTGCTGTGAATCGCCTAATGTTATTTCAACACTGGTAATACCCAGTAAAGATGGTTTGATGATGGCTATTGAATTCACCGGAATATTTACGTCTTTGGTCAAATTCATATTGACCAATATCTCTTTCATATTCTTATCAGTAGTAATGCTGTATACCGAGCCTACCTGCAGGCCGTTTATAACAACAGGATTGGATGCTGCAAGGCCCTGCACATTGGTATATTTAGCAAACAGGTTATGACTTTTACCAAAGAAGGTTTTCCCTTTCAGGAAATTAAATCCTAAGAATAGCAAGGCAATGGCAATGGCAGTAAGGGCACCAATTTTTGTTTCGTTTGAGATCTTCATAATAATATATCCTGGCTTCACGCAATTATTAAGCCAGGTCAAAAGTAGCTTAATTCTTTAATTCAAATCTTACCGAAGCATTATTTTTAAGGTCGGCTGTTAACCGCACTTCATAGCGGGATGAACCATCATTGATGATCATCAAAGCAGTATTGGGGGGGATATTCCCCAGGTTTTCGGCAAATAGTACCAGGTCATTATTTTTCCCGGGTTCTATATTCAATGTAAGTGAAACGGGATTTGTACTTAAAGATTTTTTAGCAACTACGGGAGCCCCATTATAGTAAACAGAAACAATATCATTGTCTACATCGCCATCATCATACACATCAACACTGATCTTTTTGTTTTTAACACTGATCGTTTTTATGTCTTTAATAGATCTTGTGTCATACTCACCTGAAGAGGTCGCACTGGCAGCAGGCTTTTTAATATCTGATGTTGCTGGCTGTGATGTATGGTTTATACTTTCAACCTGCGCTTTATAACGCTGCACTGCTTTGGTGATGGCCTCTGCCAACTCCTGCTGACCCTTTTCACTGTTTATATAGCGTTCATCTTCGGGATTGTTTATGAAGCCGGTTTCTATCAATATGGCGGGCATATTGGTAGCCTGCAACACCCAAATACCTACCTGGCGCTGGTTTACGCCCAATGCAGCCCTCCCGGTGTTTTCCACTTCGTCATTTACCAGCGCAGCCAGGCGGTCACTTCTTTCCTGGTATCTTTTGGCATAAATGGCTGCAATAATTTTGCCTTCCCGGCTGTTAAAATCAAAGGGTGTTTCCAGGGTATCCACTCCGCTGGCTTCAATCTCAAAATTTTCATCACCACCCATAATGGCCCTTAATTTATCACTTGTTTTGTGAGCGGCAAATATCCAAACGCTGGTGCCGGCACGTGTGAGCGGCATTTTAAAATATTCGTAAACAGGCTCCTCAACTTCGTATGCGGTTTTGTGTTTTTTCCTTCTCTTTCCTTTTCCGGTATAAGATATTTTGTACTTCGTTACCATCCGGGTACCAACCTGCCTCTTACCCTGTTTTAACGGGCCGCTGTCGGCATGAATGCATAAAAAAAGGTCGCCATGAGATTCATTGGCAATTCTTGCTTTTTCTGACGGCTTTTGATAAATATCTGTTGTACGGGTTGGAACTACTTTTACACCGGGCAACTGCCTTTTTAATTCATCTACCAGTTTTAATGCGATGGCAAGTGTTACATCTTTTTCTTTTGAGCGTAAAGAATTTTCGTATTGCCCGGTAGCGCCTACATCTGTTCCACCGTGGCCGGCATCCACAATAATTGTTTTTATCAGTTTAGGCGTTTGGGCAGGTAATTCTTTTATTATTAACAAATGCAAAGCAGCAAAAAGAAAAATAAACGGCACTTTGTTCCTCAGCATGTTCTGTTTGTTTTTATCGGGGTGTGTAATTAAACAATTATTCACAATGTCATTCTGTTATAATGGCTATTTTTGCCAATCTTAAGTATGAACCATCTGAACAAAGGTAAGGCAAAATATATATCGGTATGGGCATTGGTACTGCTGTTATTAACCATAACGCTGTATTGCAGTGCAGGCGGTTTTCACCCTTCACATTTTCACAGTTTTTTAACTGTTGATACGTTACCGTTAAATAAAACAGACTCACAAAAATTAAGTAATAAAACTACCAATGATGTTGTAGCAATAAAAAAGATAGCCGATACAACGATCATAAACAAGATCGATACACTCACTTACCGTCCTTCCAAAGATGCGCTGGATGCACCGGTTGTCTATCACGCAGATGATTCGATGGTGATGGATATACCCGGCAAAAAAATAATTTTGTACGGCAAAGGCACCAGCGTTAAATATATCGACAACGAGTTGTTTGCTCCAAGGATTGAATTTGATCAGCGTACAAGCCTGGTAAGCGCTTATCTTGTAAGAGACAGCAACGGAAATGTAATTTCATTTCCTGTTTTTAACCAGGCTGATTTTAAAACACAAAGTGATTCCATTAAGTTTAACATGAAAACGCTGAAAGGCATCACAAAAAGTACCTACACGCAACAGGGTGAAATATTTTTTCATGCTGAAAAAATAAAAAAGGCCGACCCGGATATTTTTTATGGTTACCGTGGACAGTTTACCACCTGTAACCTGGATACGCCGCATTTTTCTTTTGTAGCCAAAAAATTTAAATTCATCAACAAGAAGATGGCTATTACCGGACCGGTGCATCCCGAGTTTGAAGAAGTGCCCATACCGGTTTATCTCCCTTTCGGAATCTTTCCATTAAAGACCGGGAGGCGTTCCGGTATTCTGGCGCCTACTTTTTCAGCTAACGAACAATTGGGTTTGGCATTGGAAGGATTGGGTTATTACAAAGTGTTGAGTGATATATGGGATGTTGTGCTGCGGGGAACCATTTACTCTTACGGTGGCTGGACGGCCAATGTAAGTCCACGGTATTACAAACGATACCGTTACCAGGGAAACCTTACAGTGGATTTACAGCACCTGCGTGACCTGGATAAATCAGGTGCCCGTAATTTTAATGTACGCTGGCTCCATAACTCCGATACCAAGGCCAGGCCAGGTGTAAGTTTTAGCGCCAGTTTAAATGCCGGCAGCAGCGGCTTCAATTCTTCGGTACCAAACAGTCCGCAAAGGAATTTTCAAAACCAGTTAAATTCTTCTATCACCTATTCAAAGATCTGGAAGAACAAACCTTACAATATAAACATAAGTGGTAACCACAACCAGAATACCAACAGCAAAATGTGGAATATCAATTTACCTGATATCGGTTTCAATGTAAACACGCTGTACCCGTTCAGGCGCAAAGAAGTGATCGGTGAATATAAATGGTACGAAAACCTTGGAATAGCGTTGAACAGCAATATCCGCAGCCTGTCAACTTTTTACGATACACTTGGTAATTTCTTTAACGAGTTTTCTAAAAATTACAAATGGGGTGCAAACCATAATGTGCCCATTACGTTGTCATTGCCGCCGGTAGGTAATTTTCAAATAGCACCCAGCGTGAGCTATATAGAACGATGGCACCAGGAAAAATTTGTGCGTAGTTGGAACAGTGTAAATCAGAAACTGGACACCACTATCAAAAAGAGTTTTTATTCTTCACGTGAAATGAATTTTGGGTTAGGGGTTACTACACGGATATTTGGGATGTACACTTTTAAAAAGAAAAGTAAAGTGCAGGCTATCAGGCATGAATTAAGGCCATCCATATCTGGCAATTATAAACCCGATATGAACCGGCGATTTTATTACACAACCCAGGTAGATGCATTGGGTAACACCGGGAGATACTCGTTTTATGAACGCAGTGTGTTTGGTCCATTTGGCGAGGGCAGGTTTGGTGGAATAAGTTACGGACTCGACAACAACCTGCAGATGAAAGTGCGTAATAAAAAAGACACCGCTGCCGATGCAGTTAAAAAAATAACCTTGATCGACGGTCTCAGCATTAATGGCTCTTATAATTTTTTGCTCGATTCTTTCAGGCTGAGTCCATTTAATATTAATATGCGTACCAATCTTTTTGAAAAGATCAGTATATCGGCAGGTGCAGTGGTTGTACCTTATTTAACAAACAGCAGAGGAGAGTTCATTAATAAAATGGTTTGGAGAGAAAAGGTTGCCCTGGGTAAACTTACCAGCGCCAACATTGCTGTACAAAGCCAGTTTAAAGGCGGTGATAAAAATGAAAGATTGCCCACCAATAATATGCAGCAAAACCCTCAGCTTAATCCGGTAACCGGATTGCCATTAAACGAATATGAGCAGGAAGCGGCGTATATAAATAATAACCCCGGCGAGTTTGCAAATTTTAATATTCCCTGGAGTATCAGTTTTCAATATGCATTTAATTACAATCGTATTCCCAATGGGTTGGGAACCGGTTATAAAGGTTCTGTAACACAAAGCGTGAGTTGGACGGGCTCCTTAAACCTTACCTCCAAATGGCAGATCGGTGTAAACGGTTCTTACAATATAACCGAGAAAGAGCTTGGGCTTATCAGCATGTATGTAACCAGGGAGATGCATTGCTGGCAAATGTCTATTAATATTTCCCCGGTGGGAAGATATCGTTCTTTCAACATCAGCATCAGTCCTAAATCGGGTTTGTTGCGTGACCTGAAAATAAACCGAACCCGTTATTTTTATGACCTGTAAAATTCAAAAATAAAAAATCAAAAGTGAAAAATTGATTCAGGTTAAGAAAGGATTTTTAAGAGGGTCAACTTGTGGCTTTCAGATACTTCACATATTCTTTCATCATTTCAGCATGTACTTTTTCTTTTAATTCAGTAACGGTTTTGCCCGCTGATGTTTCTGCCGGTAAAAAATGCATGGTAAGCCGCACAGGTAATAAAAAGAATTTTTTGTTGATGGGCATTGCTTTTTTTGTACCGGTGATCACACAAGGTATGATGTCCTTCTTTGCTGCAACAGCAAGCCTGAAGGCTCCGTCGTAAAAAGGTTTAATGGGTTCAGCACTACGGTTCCTTGCACCTTCCGGATAAATGCACATGTGCATGCCTATTGCCAATACTTTTTTCATAGCATCAAAACTTTTGCTCCGGCTTTTTTCGTCTCTACGATCAACCAAAATGGAACCCTTTGAATAAAACCAGCCAAACAAGGGGATCTTTGCAAAGGATGCTTTTGCTATGGTTTTATTGGCGCCCGGCACATAAGGAGAAGAAAGTGGCACATCCAGTAATGCATTGTGGTTGAACACAACGATATAAGCTTCGCCCGGTTTAAAATTTTCTTTACCGCATACTTTCACCGGGCAACCGATCAGGAATAGCCATACATTCATCCATATTTTTGAAACTGCTATGAAATATTTTTGTCCCTTCGGTTCATCCATCAAATGCGAAAGCATGGATGGAAGAAAAATGATCAGAAACGTAATTAAAAAAGTGATCAATCCCCAAAGGGCCCATATCCTTCCAAAAATATTTTTTAGCATTGCCATTCGTTTTATCTACTAAGTCGTTTATTAAATATGGCTCCTAAATTATGATAAGAATTTATTAGCTACTAATTGCACGAATTTACAAGAATAAAAAATTGGCTGTGAAAATAGTGTAATTGGTACTGGAAGAAATAACACATGGTTGCGAAACGTTTTACGGGGTTAATAATTTCCAATCTATAGGCGCAATGCCCTGTTTGGTTAAAAGTTCATTTGTTTTTGAAAAATGTTTGCATCCCATAAAACCTGCATGGGCAGAAAGGGGAGAAGGGTGTGCAGCTTTCAATACAAAATGTTTTGTCTCATCAATTAATATTTGTTTGTCTTGTGCAAACTTACCCCAAAGTAAAAAAACAATGCCTTTTTTTTCATCTGATATTTTTTGAATGACAGCATCTGTAAATGCTGCCCAGCCAAATTTTGCATGGCTGAATGGTTCGTTGGCTCTTACCGTTAGTGCAGCGTTCAGCAGCAACACTCCTTGCTCTGCCCAGCGGGTGAGGTTACCGTATTGCACAGGCATGGCAATGCCGATATCAGTTTGAATTTCTTTAAATATATTAACCAGCGATGGAGGCGGTTTAATACCGTTTTGTACCGAAAAACTCAGGCCGTGTGCCTGTCCTTCTCCGTGGTAGGGATCCTGGC
>JANOUJ010000205.1:0-16099 GCA_031416815.1 Chitinophagaceae bacterium | reverse complement strand
GTCAGGCACGTCCCACATGTATACTATTTAAGATTTGATTGTAGTCGGCTTTCATTTTTAAAATATTGAACTGTTGATTTACTTTTTCCCGGGCTCTTTTTTTAATGTTTCCATACACCGGATAATTACTGATAATATCATCCAGCTTAGCCAACAACTCAAATTGCTGCTCTGCGGGGAACAAAAAACCATCCACCAGGTCAGTGATGATCTCTGGAGTGCCACCCGTATCGGAAGCCACCACTATTTTTTCGAAAGCCATAGCTTCATAAATAGTTGTGCCCAGGGATTCACTCATTTTTTTATCACTGTTGCTGATCATAATATCGCAACCGTTGTAAAATGAAACCATATCCTGTAAAAAGCCCAAATGTTTAATACGCGGATTTGCGGCTATCGCTTTTTCTACTTTTTCGCTGTAGTCGGGCGTATCTTCGGCGTAACCCCCGGCCAATACCAGGTAAATGTTGGGAAAGCGCCTCGTCAATTCATTAAATACCTGTATCAAAACCAAATGGCCCTTTCCCGGAGTTACCTTTCCTGCCATACCCAGCAAAACTGTATTGCCCTGTAACTCCAGGTTGGCCCGGAATTCAGTTCTCAACTGATCATTGGGTTTAAACAACGTTGTGTCAAGTCCATTATATAATACCTGTACTTTTTTGTTGTGTTCATACTTTTTAGAAACGGCGCTGGAAACCGCCATCGTACGATCGTACAACCGGACCGCTAATTTCGCTATCAATCTGTCAATTCCTGCCGTATAACCCATGTCATGATCACTCCATACCCAAACTATTTTACGCAGGAATAATTTTGAGTATAATATTACCGGAAGCAGGTTAGATGCCGCCAATATATTATTTGCATGCACAATTTCTATCCCATCTTTTTTTAAACAACGGTAAACTTTGTAAGAAACTTTAAAATGATTTGCTATGGCTTTTAAATAAAATGAAAAGCCATTGGTTTTGCTTCTGAAAAGCCTACGAAGTTCAGGCACAGTAGTTATCTTATATGGCTTATCTGCCTGTAAAAGCTGACAAGCAAAATCGCCGGGGGCTATAAAAAGATGTGCATTAATTTTGGATGCGTTATATACCATCAGGCGCTCGATCACGATCTCTGCACCCTGTGCTTTTTCACCACTAAAAACATATAAAATGTTCTCCATCCCAGTTATCATATTGCGCCCTCGGTTTTTAATAAGGCTTCGGTAAAAAAATACCCATTGGTAATTTTTTCTCTGAGTACCAGCACGTTACTTTTCATCATCGAGTAATCAACGGGGCTGATGTTGATATTATCCAGGTCGTACACACTATCAATTAAAAAACCGATGTTATGGGCTTTGATAAAATCACCGATGGCGGAGCCGGCAGGAGCAATAACCGGCAGGCCGGCTGCTATGTACAAAGAAAATTTATGGGGTGCATTGTATTTTAAATAATTACCCAAAATTTCGTCGCAGGCGTTACAATTTTCACCATCCCATATCAATCCATAATTACCCTGTAGTTCTTTTGCAATCTGTTCCGGGGAAAATTGGCCTTTCCATACAACAGTTTCGCTTTTAGTTTGCAATAAAGGATCATATCCCGGTCCATAAAGATTAAAACTCCAGTTCTTTAATTTATGTAAATTATAAATGAACTTGCTTTTAATGAGATTACCGGCATAAACGATGCGTTTTTCGCCGGAGGTGTCAGTTTTACTGATGTTGAAATTATCCGACAGGTAGTCGAACACTTCCAGGATTACTGCTTCCTGTTGCAACCCGTTTTGGTTTAACCATGCAAGCATTTGTTTATTGTGAACAATGATGCAGTCAAATTGGTTAAGGTTTGTGATGTCGTCATCGATCAATGCCTGGTTGTTACCACCGGTACGCAATGAATGAAGATCGTGTACAATGCAGAAAAAAAATACCTTTTTAAACCTGGCGAGTTTAATAAAGTACCTGAACACATTGTTAATGCTAAGCAAAGGATATTGAACACCAACTACCGCTCCCGGCTTTATGCTAAAAAAAAAGGTAAGCATATTCTTTAACAGCAATGCATAATATTTTATACGGTTGGAATTGTCACTGACCGTAAATGTAAAATCCTTATACCCCTGTTGTAAAAAAATAGCATTGCAATCGAGTACGGCTTTGGAAGCCGCTGAGTTTACATCTACGCTATTAAACCTTATACAAAACTGGTATTTTACTGCTGCTGTTTTCATTGGATTTTGTAATATTGAGCATGTCAATTTTGGGATTGAAGAACACAGATTCCCAGGCCGCACCCCAGATGGCACGGATGAATTGAAAGTGTTCTTTTTTTCTTATCCTTAGTATTTTAATGGAGGCATAAATAACTTTTACCTGCAACCAACAGATAAAATAAAGAAAGCCTTTATTTTTTTTAACCATAAAAAATTCATTCCGGAAACCGTGCCTGTGTTTCCAGATATTGCCGGCTGTATCATTATAATAGTCAGTAAAATTATTAAACGGTGTTTTGTGCAACACGATGCTATCAGTACAATAAAATCCAAGGTAGCCTTGCTTTGTAATGCGGCTTGTAAATTCCTGGTCATCACCCCAAATAAAAAATTCTTTATAAGGAAGTCCTACGTCTTTTACAGCTTCGGTGTTAACCAATAAAGAAACAAAGGAACTGGATTCGATCAATATCATGCCATGGTCGTCGTATTTATTAAAAGGAAGCCGGTTATTAAATAATGGTCTAACACTTGGGATATTCATGTAATGCGGACTCCCATCCGTCCAGTTGCACCTGCTGCTTAAAAAACCAATAGGTTCATTTATAAATGCGATATTTTCCAAAAGCTTTTCCAATGCTGCTGGTTGGCAAATGGTATCATCGTCCATTACCCAAATATAATCTGCCCCCTTACCTGCAGCCAATTTAATACCTGTAGCGAAACCACCGGAGGCACCTAAATTAGCCTGGTAAATTACTGTAAGACCTGTTTGGGTATCAAGCCATCGGGCTGTGTTATCAGTACTTCCGTTATTAATTACGATAACGTCTTTTACAGGAGCAGTTTGATCTTTCAAAGCTGCAATAGCCTCTGTTAGCAACGCAAGCCTGTTATAGGTAACAACTACCGCAATTATATTCAGTTTCTTCATGGTTTATTAAATAGTAAAATGATCTGTTACTTTTTTTAATGCCGACCCGATAACCTGGTGCATGTCATAATACCGGTATTCGGCCAATCGGCCACCAAAAATTACTTTTGTTTCCTTATCGGCCAGTAATTCATATTGTTTGTAAACGGCCGAATTCTTTTCATCATTGATCGGGTAAAAGGGTTCTTTTTCAATGGTCCACTCCTGCGGAAACTCTTTGGTGACCACAGTCTTTGGCTGGGTTCCAAATTCAAAATGTTTGTGTTCTATTTTGCGTGTGTAGGGAATTGATTTCTCCGTATAGTTCACAATCGCATTGCCTTGATGATTCTCTGTATCCAATATCTCGTGTTCAAACTTCAGGCTGCGGTATTCAAGCTGGCCAAAACGGTAATCGTAATACTGATCTATTTTTCCCGTAAAAACAATTTGCGCCGCTAATCCATCCCAATGTTCCCTGTCTTCAAAATAATCAACATTCAACTTTACTTTTGTACCTTCTAAAAGTCCTTCATATAATTTATTGTAACCACCAATGGGTACACCCTGGTATTTATCATTAAAATAATTATTGTCGTAATTAAAACGTACCGGTAAACGTTTAATGATGAATGCAGGCAACATGGTAGCAGAGCGCCCCCATTGCTTTTCGGTATATCCTTTTATCAGTTTTTCATAAATATCAACACCTACCAGGCTAAGTGCCTGTTCTTCCAGGTTTGTTGGTTCGGTTACCTTCGATTGTTCAACCTGGGATTGAATTTTTGCTTTCGCCTCTTCCGGTGTTTTTACGCCCCACAGTTTGTAAAATGTATTCATGTTAAAAGGAAGATTGTACACTTCGTCTTTATAAACAGCAACCGGCACATTGGTGTATCGGTTGAACTCAACAAAGGAATTTACATAATCCCATATTTTTTTATCGTTGGTATGAAAAATATGTGGCCCGTATTTGTGTACATTAATGCCTTCAACGCTTTCGCAATGCACATTTCCGCCTGCATGATCACGCTTGTCGATCACCAGGCAGGTTTTGCCTCTTTTTTTTGCTTCATAGGCAAACACAGCTCCGAACAATCCACTCCCAACTATTAAATAATCATACTTGTTACTACTTTCCATTTCCAAACTTTATTACTTATAAAATATTTTTACTTCCATCTCTTTTTTAAATTGTCAAGCACCGGTTTTGTAGACCAAAAATTTGCTGCATAAAAATCCTGTACGGCCGGGGAGACCGGGGTATGCCCTATCTTCTTTTTGATCTTTAAAAATTCAATAACTCCCAATAAAATATAGTACCAGGATTTTATTCCTTCTCTTTTGATAAATTTTAAATTGTTAAGCAAGGTTCGGGCAATATATTTAGGCCGGTTGTTGCTGAAGTATTTATAAATGATCGCCATTTCGTTTCGGGCTGCAAAAATTCTCATTCTTTTTTTAGAGCGGTTGATTGCGCTTGTTCTATGAACAACCACGCCCTGCTCAAAAAACTGCACCTGGTAACCTGCATCCAGGCATCTTATTGAATAATCAAACTCATGTGTGTAGAGATATATCCATTCTGAATAACCACCGATCTTATCATACAATTCCTTTCTTATAATGGCACCGCAACCTATAAATCCAACAATATGTTCCCTGTCTTTCCAGGCTTCTTCCATATCCAGATCCGGGTCACCTTTTAATTGCTCATCAACAATATTAAGCGCCAGTATGCCTGTTGTTATGTTGTTTTCTAAAAAGGTTATTGCTTCGGGCAGGCCCGATTCAATACAACTGTCATCATCCAGCACAAGCATATACTTACCGGTTGCAACTTTAAATCCTTCGTTCCAGCCTGCTATTCCATTGTTGGCTTTTTTTGTAACAAGAATGATATCAGGATGATTTTGTTGTATGGCAAATGAAGTGTCATCTACCGATGCATTATCCACCACGATGATCTCAAGATCGAATGGTAAAGATGCTTTGTGTTCTTTAAGTTTATCGATCGTGATCAGAACTTCGGAACAACGGTTGTATGAGAGGATCACAGCTGAAACCATAGAGATCAAGAGCCGGTTTTTCTTTTAAGTTTCTTTAAAATTCTAAATACAGGAAAAGTATTTTTGTAATTTTCTATAAAGAACTGCTGTACTTCTTTAGTTACAGGTGTATGAGCAAGCGTTGATCTGAAGCCTATAAATTTTACAGCACCAACCACATCATACCAGCCATTTAAAACGCCTTCATTTTTCATGCGTTTTAAATTATTAACAAACATTCTCAAAATATATGTCCATCTTTTATCATCAAAATATTTATAAACAATGGCCATTTCATTTCTTGTTCCAAACATCCTTGCTCGTTTCGCTGTACGGTTGATCTTACTTGCCCTGTGTATCACACTGCTTTTTTGAAAATATTTTATAGCATACCCGGCATTCAAACAACGTATGCCATATTCCCATTCATGCGCATATACATAAACCCATTCTGCAAAACCGCCAACCTTTTCATAAACTTCCTTTCTAATAATTGCCCCACAACCAAAAAAGCCCGGCAGATCCTGCTCATGTTGCCATGGCCTTCCATCTTGCCAGATCCAGGTATCGGTTAAATAGGGCCCGCTGGTGATATTTAAAGCCAGTATTCCTACCCGGTCATTTTGCTCAAGATAGGCTACGGCTTCCTGTAACCCGCTTTCAATATGGCTATCATCATCCAGCACAAGCAGGTATTTATATTTGGCGATTTTAAATCCCTCGTTCCATCCGGATATGCCTACGTTTTTTTGAATGGTAACGATGCGTACATCGGGAAATTTATCCTGCACCATTGCTGTAGTGTTATCAGCGGACTCATTGTCCACCACGATGATCTCAACTGCAAACGGTAATGATGCTGCATAGCTTTTGAGTTTATCAAGGGTAATTTCTACTTCTGCAACCCTGTTATAAGCCAATATAACTGCCGAAACCATTTTATTAAATTTTTGAATGCCGACTACTAAGAAAACCTTTCCTTGAAACCAAACACTTTATTTCTTATCAGGACTCTTACATTTTCCACATAAACATTTTTTACAAAAAACCAGAAATAGCATACATAAAAAAGCATACAAGCCAGTATCACTGATAATTCTGTTATGGTATAGCCAAGACGCAGGTTCTTAATTAAGATAGAAATGGGAACAAAAACCGCGGCCCCTAACAAACTCTGAAATAGTATTTTTTTATCAAACTCTATCTTAATATGCCTTCGTGCAAAATAAAAACAAAGGAGTGTAACAATAATTTCGGTGGCAACATTTGTAATGGCTGCGCCTTTAAATGAAAATATTGGGATCAGGATAAGATTCAGGATCAAACTGCATAACATACCGATCAGCACACAGATCAATAATTGTTTCTCTTTTCCAAAAGGAGTAAGCAGTTGAGAACCGAAAATGGAATTAATACCCACCAATAAAATAACCGGTGTAAGTATCTGGAGTGTAACAATCGAATGATGAAAGTTTTTACCGGCAAATGTATTTATAACGAATGGAGAGCTGATCAGCAATCCAACCGTGATCGGAAACCCAATTACACAAATAAATGTGAATGATTTATTAAGCAGGGTTTTTATCTCTGCAGTATTTCCTTCCATATAGGCCCGTGTAACCTGCGGAATAATTACAGCTGCTATTGCCCCAATAAAAGCAAATGGAATACGTATCACCCTAACAGCTGCGGAATAATAACCAACCGCTGTTTCGCCCTGTAGAAAACCCAAGATGATGGTGTCTAAAAGTATATAAACACTTACTGCAAGTGCGGTACCTAAAATGATCACCAAAGGTTTTAAATGCTTTTTTAAATGCAGCCCGTCAAATTGTAACCTGACATATTTTTTCAGTATAAAAAAATTACTGATTCCCGTTAATACGGAAATGGCTGCAAAAGTGAGATAATAATTTTTTAGATCAGCACGCCAGCTAAGTAACACGAAAAGTAAAATAATTGAAATGACCCTGACGATGATCGTACGTTTGGTTACATAGCTAAATTGCTCCATGCCGATGTAAAACCATTCCACCGTGAATACATTAAAGAACATAATGGCTATTCCTATGATCACCAGGTCGAAGTGAACCCTTAGTGCCGGAATGGTAAGGCCCATTATTAAATAAATTATAGCAAACGCAACAGTAGATATAAGGTGGATACAAAATATTTCAGTGAACGTTTTATTTAGATCTTCCTGCCTGAATCTAAGCTTTGAAACTTCCCGTATGCCATAAACCGGAATGCCCAATGCTGCAAACAACAAAAAATATTGGGTAAAACTGTCGATAAAATTTACAGATCCAATGCCGTGCGGACCCATTACCCTGGAAGCAAACGGAAAGGTGACCAACGGGAAAATAAACTGGCTGACAGACAACAGGGAATTATAGAAAAGATTTTTTTTTAGCATTTATTGCATTGATCAAAATTTGATTTTACTATAAACTCTATTCATTAAATATTGATCTACCGGACCAAAAGAAAAATGAAAAACAATGCTTTGGGTAGTAACCGGAATTGTAAGTCCTTTTTCAACACTGTATCTATAAACTTCTTCTTCCTCAAGGCCCAGCCTGCCCTGGTTTGTCAGAGCGAGTATATTGGCTATCTGCTCCCATCTTGAATCCTCTGCATATTTTTTTATTTTCATTATACCCCTGGCAACTTTACTATAGATCCGTTGTTTTTTCAAATTGCTGGCATACCGGTCCTGTACTTTCCATCCACCCATTTCCTCCCACCGGTCGTGGGAAAAAACAATAGCCCCGATCGAGTAACGGTGTGGGCATATAAGGTCTTTAAATTGCCCGTTCTGATTTTTGATAAATGTAGAAGCCGTAGCGTCCAGGTCCAGGCAATGGTTCCAGATAAACTCATTCACTTCTTTATCTTTATACACAGCAACATCCATACAAGCCTGGTTGAGTGGTACACCGGGAAACGTGTCCTTAAATTTCCCCGTGAGGTTCATTATTTCAAGAAATGGTACCCACCCAAATCCATTGATGGGAATGGTGCCTGAACCAAAGCACATCGTTTTATAATTACGTTCATACACACCAACAAATCCATCTGTCCAGTTTTCGGTAACGAGTATGTCATCATCTATCTTAATATAAAAATCAGCCTTCAGCTTTGCAATTACTTCATTTTGTATGAGGGCAAGCTGGTTGTAAGTGGTTGCATAAATATTTATAAAGGGATACATGTACTTGTACATGTTGATGATCTTCTTATTTGAATCGGAGGCCAGGTTATCCAATATCCATAAATCAAATTGCTCCCAATCGGTGTATTTTATAAGCCGTGCCAATACCTTTTCCAGTAATGTAGGCCGGTCTTTTGTTATCAATAAGATGGGTATCTTTTTTTTCATAGTTTATTTATGCTCCGGATTAGTATTAAATATTTTCACTGATATACTTGCCTCTCAACACACAATCATCCGTCCAGTAATATTTCCATTGGGCAAATCTTCCGGCAAGGATAATTTCGCCCAGTTTTTGAGGGGTTGCAAGTTTTTCATCCCAGCTTGTCATCGGGTCAAGATCATCAGCTTCTCTCTCCAAACCTTTTGTTGAAAGCCAGTTCAGCACTTCCTCCTGTGCTTCCTTTCTCTCATTGTCAAAAATTACATTGGCAAAATTTATCCATTTTGTATGATAGGTTTCAATTGCTTCTTTGCTTTTAATTAACTTCATTACAATTAATTCATCCAACACTTTTTTTGCAATTACATCTATCTCTTCAACAAGCTTTCTGTAATCAGAAAAATATACTTCAACCTGTATACCGGTTTTACCCTCAACACCATTTTGAGGTGAAAGAAGCTCGGTAAAATTTATACGGGTGCTGTACATGTTTTCATCATAAACATATATCCATTGGTTTGATATTGGGGCCGGGTGAGTAGCAACTACATTTACAATTAAAAGCCGGGAGCATTTGAGCTTTTGTGACTGTGCCTTTATTTCGGCAGGAGCATCACTGTTGCTGATCATTTCTGTTAAGGGAATAGTGCTTACCAGCTTTTCATAGTTTACTATTTCTCCGTCTTCAAATTGCAATTCTTTTTTGTCAAAAGATAAGTGGCTCAGCTTTTTATTATATTGTATGGGTAATGCTGCTTCAACATTTTTTATGAATGAATAAAAACCGCCGTTTTCAGGATAACGCACTTTGCTTATATAGTGTGTTTGTTTATTCAACGGGCCATCCGCACTTTTTATCATCTCTTCTACATCCGGAAAATAAATTCTTTTGCCTATCCAGTCAGTTGATAAGTTAGCAGGTTCTGTTGTCCAGTATTTTATGGTGTAAGCTTCAGGAAAAGCCTTTGTGAAAGCTTCTCCAAATGCATAATGAAGCCATTGATGGTAATTGCCGGGAGAATAATTTTCAGGCTCTTGCGCTCTTACAGTCTTTATTTCCTGTACCGTTTGGGCACGCAACGCTTCCGGGATGGCGTAAAGGTGTGATTGGGCGGGATGTGGTATCCAGGTGCCTTTATAATAATTGGAAGGATCTGTTGAATACTCAAGAAATTTATTATCGCAGTTATCAGCAAAATATTTTTTTACATAATCGGATTTTGCGAACGAAACATGTGGCCCTTCATCCCAGGTAAAACCATCCGATTGTTCACTGTAAATGTGTCCGCCGCCATGTGATTTTCCTTCAAATATTTTAAAAGGAATTTCCTTTTTTTTCAGGTGATCTGCTATGGTTAAACCGCTGAGGCCTGCGCCAAGAATAATGTACATGAAAGATATTGTTTGAGTAAGGCAAGGAAACTAATATGTGTTGCTAATGTATTCTGTAAGTGCATCTTTCCACGGACGCATTCTGTTGAGGTTTATTAAGTTCAAATGCGCATTTTCAAGCATTTCATTGTTGGGCATATTTGCCTTGCGTGGAAAAGCATTTGACTCAACAGGAATAATTTTGTTGCTAAACTTAAAAGCATCTATAATAGCAGAAACATAATCAAATCGTGATGCAGTACCGGTATTAACTGCATTAAAAGTGCCGTACACATTTGCCTGCATCAATTCAATAATTTGCTTTGCAAGATCAAGGGTATAAGTTGGGCTACCAAATTTATCAGCGGCGCTTTTTAATTCATGGTTAACCAAAGCTTCTTTTCTTCTTGCCTCAACAAAATTTTTTTTATGTGATGTGGTGCCACCAAACAACCAACCCGGCCTTACAATAAAATATTTTGAAGTGTGCTCTTTTACACGATTTTCACCCTCCAGTTTTGTAAGGTGATGATAGTTTACCGGTAATGTTTCATCTGTTTCCCGGTGCGGCCTTGTATTTCCATTTCCATATACACCGCAACTGCTTATGTAAACCAGTGGCACATCCATTTCATTTGCACAAATGGCCATGTTTTGCGGACCAACAGCATTTACAAGTAATGCAGCTTCCTTATCATCCTCGCAAAGATCAACATTTGTCATTGCTGCAGCGTGTATAATTGTATCGGGTTTAAAATCTGTAATCTTTTTTCTTACATCGGCCAGGTTGGTAATGTCGATCTGTTTTGAATCGAAACCCAACACTTCATTGTTATTCTTTTGTAATTCAGAAAAAATATCAGTCCCTAAAATTCCGGATGCCCCGGTTAAAAAAACTTTCATAATTCAAATTTCCATTCGTAAGGTATTTCTTTTGAGCCTGGCTCCAATCTTATACTTTCTGTCGCATCATGTAAAATATTAGCAACATTCAGTATCAGGCTTTCGCTTTCGCCTAACCCCGAAAAGCCAAACCATATGCCGGGATTTATAACCAGCCTGCCATAATTTTTTTCTGACACTATAAATTCCACAATTTTTTTATGATCATTGCTATCTTCCCTGTCGTCGTAAAATACAAACTTCACACTTCCCGACGGCACAAAAAGATTACAGATCATTTTTGAATGTTTTTTCCATGCCTTTGGGTCCTCACTGTTAACAGTTGAAAAATAACATTCACCAAATTCAGGAAGATCTTTATCAATCCCTTTGATAGCATGCATTACACGGCCCCCGGTTGTTACAATAGGATCAAGGGGATAAAAATAGACGCCGTTGATCAGTTCAGTGCCCATTGAATACTTTTATTTTTTGCATGCTGAATGTAATCCTGTATTTGGTGGTTGGTGAACTCCAGCATGTTTGCTTTTTCCTGCTGATAATAAGTTTTGTACCAATCGCTGGTAAAAGCAGAAGTTTCAAGAAAACTGAGTGCTGGTTTCCAGTTAAGATGGTATAGCGCTTTATCAATATTCAGTTTAAGCAATCCTGCTTCATGAAAATCTGATGGCTCAATTTTTAAAATATCAGTTGCATTGGCATCCCAGTTTTTAGCAAGCTGCTCCAGCAGATCGATCACAGTGTGGTTTTGATCTGCACTTGGCCCAAAGTTAAAAGGTTCGCCATTGATATGTTGTTTTTCGGCATCAGCCAGCAACTCACCGGTACGTAAGTAGCCGCTTAAAGGCTCCAGCACATGTTGCCACGGGCGTGTTGCGTACGGGCTTCTTATAATTACCTTTTCATTTTTTGCCCAGGCTTTAAAACAATCGGGTACAATGCGGCTTGCTGCCCAATCGCCGCCGCCAATAACATTGCCTGCACGTACGGATGATATTTTAATGTTTTTCTGTTTGCTGAAATAAGCATGGAAATAAGTTTTGATCATCAATTCAGCCGCACCTTTTGATGCGGAATATGGATCCTTCCCTCCCAATGCATCGGTTTCTTTATAACCCCAGATCCACTCAACATTATCGTAACATTTATCACTGGTGATCATTACAGCAATACAATCATTTTCCAAACCACGCAGCGCTTCCAGCATATTTACCGTGCCAATAACATTGGTCGTCATACATTCCACAGGCTGTTCATAAGCCAGCTTAACAATTGGTTGTGCCGCCAGGTGAAATACAAAGTCAGGTTTTACCTCAGTAAAAATTGCTTTCATTTTATCAAGGTCCCTGATGTCTTCCATGTAATTTGTAACCTGGCTTTCAACAGCAGCTACCTTAAAGATTGAGGGCGTGGTAGGTATTTCGTTTGAAATTCCATATACATCAGCCTTCATTAATTTAAGCCAAAGGCTAAGCCAGCCGCCTTTAAAACCGGTATGCCCGGTTACAATTACTTTCTTTCCTTCGTAAATATTTTTAAACATGTTATTTAGTTATAAGCCTCCACTTAATTGGCCATGGTTTTTGTAATTTAATTTTTTCGTTACCATGTTTTCCATTTTGCTTTACCAGCAACCCAATCTTGTTCCAGTTCATGTTTATCTCTCAACGTATCCATTGGTTTCCAAAATCCTGCATGTTTAAAAGTATGCATCTGGCCTTCAAGGGCTATTTTTTCCATAGGCTCTTTTTCCCAGGTTGTCTCATCTCCTTCTATATAATCAAACACCGCGGGTTCACAAACAAAAAATCCTGCATTTATCCAGCTTCCATCCCCCTTTGGCTTTTCCTGGAAAGCAATCACTTTATCGTTATCATCAATACTCAATGCACCAAAGCGTCCGCTAGGCTGGGCCGATGTAACCGTGCACATGTCTCCATTGGCCTTGTGAAACGCAACGAGTTCATCAATACGAATATTACCAACCCCATCACCATAGGTAAGCATGAAAGTTTCATTATTTACATAGGGCTTAATACGTTTTATTCTTCCGCCGGTAAGTGTTTCACTTCCCGTATCAACCAACGTAATATTCCATTCCTCGGCTTCAGATTCATGCACGTTAACAGAATTCCTTTTTAAATTGATGGTAACATTTGATCTATGCAAAAAATAGTTTGCAAAATATTCTTTTATCAGGTAGCCCTTGTAACCTAAGCAAATAATAAAATCATTGTACCCATAACTTGAATATATTTTCATTATGTGCCATAGCACGGGCATTCCTCCAATTTCAACCATTGGTTTAGGCTTTAATACCGTTTCTTCTGATAGCCTGGTGCCAAGCCCTCCTGCAAGAATTACAACTTTCATTTGTAAATTTTAATGTTTAAGTAATGAGATCAGCTATTAAGCGACTTCAGCATTTTTGATATGATAAGAAATACCAGCATTATTAGCCCTCCTAAAACTCCTCCCAGCATCAAGGCTTTTAATTTGCTCGACTTTTCCACCACCAGTGGCATTTCCGGTACATCAATAATTTGGTAAAGCGGATTTTCTTTTTGAAGGTTGATCTTTGCCAGCTCAAGATTTTTTACGATCTCTCCATATGTTGCCGCAAGCACGGTGGTTTTAACCTGGCTACTTTGTGCAGGCGCCCTTTGCACCTGCATAGCGGGATTTAATGCAAAAGTTCTGTCAGCTTCCGATGCTGTTCTTACGATGGATCCGTTGAGCATCCCACGCAAACTATCCGCTTCCTTTTGTAGCAACTGCAACGTCTGCCGGGCCGAACTGGTTTTAGTATCTATATAAAATTTAGCTGTTACATCCATTAAATAACGGGTAAGATAACAGGCAAATACTTCATTGGTTGAAATCGTACTCACTGTATAAATGCTGAGCTTAGCATCTTTACGGGTTACGGTCAACTGTTTTTTTATGATGATGTTATATATTTCTCTCAGCAGACTATCCTGCACAGGGCTTAACACCTTATTTTCAGGAAAAGGGAATAAATTTTTTGTTCTTTCTTTCTTTAACCATTGCTTATCCAGTTTTAATTCCCTGGCAATGATATTGGCTAACAATTCATTTGACTGCGGCGGCTTTTTAAACAGCACTTCTTTAATGTGTTTTTTGGATTTAAACAACACCAGGATATTGTCGCCCGTAAAAACATCATTGCTTTGTGTGCCTCCAACATCAATCCCTAATTGGCTTGCAAGGCCAGAAATATTACTGGTTTTTGAACCGGTAGAAAGGACAAAATTAAGTGTGGCATTATATGTCGGTTTGGTATTCCAGGCAATATAAAGCCCGATGCCTGCACCCACAATACAACATAGTAAAATGAGCAGCCACTTTGATAAAAAGTAAAAGAAAAGGCCTTTGGCTTTTAAGAATGTTCCTTTTACGGTAACAATATCTGCGTCGGGCACAGAGGGTATATTTTCTGCAGGCATATGTTATTTGAAAATTGCAATAATAAAATAAGCGAGTGAAGCTGCGGCACTTGCCAATGCTACCACCTCAGTTGTATTACGCGACCTGGTTTTAGTGGCATACTTGGGCACTACAATTTCAGATCCGGGCTTTACTTCCGGGTATGATCTGAAAAACAGAAAGTGTTTGGTACTGGCGGCTTTTCCATTGGGGTATATTACATACGCCCTTTTCTTTCGTGAATGGTCTGTAAAGCCTCCTGCATCCGAAACATAGTCTTTAAAACTTTTTCTGGCGTTGAAAGGTGTCTGTGTTGGAAAAAGCACTTCTCCCGAGATCTTCACTTCTTTGTCATTGCGTGGAATGTAAAGTTCATCTCCCGGTTTTAACACCAGGTCTTCTTCACTGCCGGGATCGCCTATTATTTTTTTCAGATCCAACGGTATCTGATCAAAATTTCTTTGTACAGACCCTACGATGCTGTTTGAACTGTCTTTTAAACTTACCTGTATTTTACTCACCGTTTCTGCTTTAATGTCACCCGAAATGCTTCGGATATTTGCCCGGCGCAGAAAAGCAGCTTCAACAAAAGCTTCCGGTGTTAAACCACCGGCCCGCTTAAGCAGGTCACTTACTTTTTCTGACCTGTTCTGCAAAACATAAGGACCGGGAAACTGAACCTGCCCGGTAGCATTTACGGATTCAAGCGGAAGAAATCCCGGGAGGCGCCTTACCGTAACCACATCAAACGGTGATAGTTTTACACTTGCAGAAGTTACTGACAAGTCATTAATGTCACGTACATCAATGATCTGGCTTAAACGCTTATCAGTTTCCGTAAGCGTATCTCTTCTTAATTGCCTGGCTATTTCTATGCGTTGTGCATATGCCGCATCGGTAAACCCACCAGCCTGTAGTATAAGGTCTTTCAGTGTTAAACCTTCCGGAAACCGGTAGCTGCCGGGCCTTCTTACTTCTCCCTGTATCGTTATATTTACGAAATCCTTCAAATCGAAAATGGAAGATATAATTACCCGGTCTTCTCTTCTCAAAGCAATATCTCCAACGCCGTTCAATACTTGCTTTACATTAAAAGAAATGAATTCAACCGTCAGGTCTTCTTTCAACCTGATCAATTGTCCACGTTCCGTATAGGCATCTTCTTTTAAACCATCGGCCCTGCGGATAAGTTGTGCAAGGGTTAGATTATCCGTGATCTCAAAATCGCCGGGCCTGGAAACAGCACCCTCAATGTTTACCCGGTTTGTAAATCTGTTAAGGATCTTGGCAACCTTAAAATAATCTCCGGTATTGGGCTGGTAATTACTATATATGTCGCTGGATAGGTCTTTTACTTTTCTTTCCTTGTCGGTAAGTTGAATTACTTTTAACGATGCCCGGTATGCGCTATCAGTAAAACCCCCGGTAAAAAACAACAGGTCTTTTACAGTTTCGCCGGGCAGCATCTCAAAAATACCCGGACGTTTTACTTCGCCTTCTATTTCAACCCGGGTTTTATAAACCGGTATTCTTATAATATCATTTTCCTGCAGCCTGACATTGTCTTTTACAACACCCGACAACAAAAAACTATACAGGTCGATCTTTCTTTCTATTTTATTATCTCGCAGCAATTCAATTTCCCGGTAGCTGCCATTTGCAGCAGGACCGCCCGATAAGTATAATGCGTTGAATACGCTGCTTAATGAAGACAATTCATAAGTGCCCGGCTTGATACTGCCCAAAACAGTAACATGTATACTTCTTATTTTTCCCAGGTTGATGGCAAGCTTCGAACTGCCGCTCCGCAGGCTGGTGTAGATACGGGC
>JANOUJ010000204.1:0-2526 GCA_031416815.1 Chitinophagaceae bacterium | reverse complement strand
ATTTTGCCAGCATTTCCTGCGATCGCTGCTCTCTTCTTAATCCTGATCGATCCGATCAAGTACCGGAAGTTTTTTTGGGTGCGAGCATCGATCGGGTTGGGATCACTACTCGCATTACAGATGTCTGTATACGAATCGACTGCGTTTGGCTATTGGGCCATGATCGTTGGACTTGCTTCACCGCTAGTCGGATTTGCATACGTACTTTTGATCGCTTCGAGTTGCAAATACGGCGGGCATGTTCCAATCGCAATATTGACATTTACCGTTGTGCTCCTGGGAGTATGTCATCCGGTGACGCGGTTTTTTCCTGCCGTCGTGTTTCTTTCTATCCCGATGGGTTGCTCGATGGTCTACTTCGTGTGGCTGCTGTTGATTTTGAATTTTGAACCTGCCTGTCCGGTAGGCAGGTTTTGAATTTTGAATTCAATAGAGAATCCATCCTGCGAAAAATCCGTTGCAATGAAGCCAGCACCGGAGTTTTCATCTGAAGAAAAATCCTTTGCAATATTTTGAGAAAGCTGTTTTGCTAAAATATTGGATTGATTGACGATAAAAACCTTACTGTTGTTTTTAAATGTGGTGAAGATGCTCATCAGTTCATCAATCTCCTGGTGGTCTTTATCTACATTCAACAGCAAACCAATCTCTGGTTCGTATTGTACAATAGAGCCGTCACTTTCATCGGCTTCAATTACCAGCCACGCTCCTGCACCCACTTTTGCATTGCCTATCTTCTCTTCTTTAATTATACTTACCAACCCTGCACCGCTGATGATACTGGGTTCAAGTCCTGCTGTATTTAAAATATCAAACAACATGGCGCTGGTAGTGCTTTTACCCGATGTGCCGCCTACCGCAATGGTCTTTTTACTTTTCGCTATCAGCGCCAGCAGTTCGGAACGTTTGATGATGGGGATATTGAGCTGTTTTGCTTTTTGCACTTCAAACACGGTATCTTCTATGGCTGTTGAAACAACTACCAGGTCGGTTTCTTTTGTAATGCCGTCTCCGTTCTGCAAAAAACAATGTATGCCTTCGGCTTCAAGCTTTGTTTTTGTGTCATTTAATTCCCCTTCTTTAAAATAGCGGTCGCTGCCGCTAACTTTTTTATCAATGCCGGCCAGGTATTGTGCAATGGCACTCATACCCACGCCGGCCACACCAACGAAGAAAACATTCTTAAAATCGTGGATACCTGTTATCATTATGCAGGACTTTGTTTGGTATGCAATGTATTATAAGCGATCCAGCCGCTTGCCGCCATTAAAACTGCTCCCAACAAAAAGGGAGCACCGGGTAAATGAAAGGGAGCATCCTTGTGTGTAAAATAATAAAATAAATTGTTCATCAGCAAAGGTCCGATGATTGCAGCGGCACTCATTAAACTGGTGATGGCTCCCTGCAATTCGCCCTGCTGATTGCGGGGCACGTGGCCGGCCATAATAGCTTGAATGGCTGGCATAGTAATACCGCCCAGGCAATAAGGTATTAAGATCACAAACATCATCCAGCTTTGCGTAGCTATGCCAAACAACAACAAACCAAGTGCGTACAGGCCCAGGCCCGTAAAAATACTTTTTTCATTCCCCAGTTTTGGGTTGATGTACCGGATCAAGCCACCCTGCACTATTGCCACCATTATGCCTACAGCTCCTAATGACAGGCCAACCATTCTTTCATCCCAGTTAAAACGGTACATTCCAAAATAGCTCCAGGTGCTCATTACAGAATGGGCTGCAATGTAGATCAGTAAAATTGAAAAGGCTAAACCGGTAATAGCCGGGTATTTTTTCAGGTGCAATAAAGCACCAATGGGGTTAGCACGTTTCCACTCAAAATCACGCCGGTTTTCTTTGCTCAACGATTCGGGCAAAACAAAATAACCATAGGCCCAGTTTACAAGTGCCAATATAGCTGCTGCATAAAACGGAATGCGTGGGCCAAGGTTACCCAATAACCCGCCAATTACAGGGCCGATGATAAATCCCAGTCCGAATGCAGCGCCGATCATTCCAAAATTCTTTGCCCTGTTCTCATGGGTACTAACGTCCGAAATATATGCTGCACCGGTTGTAAAGCTGGCACCGGTGATGCCGGCAATTATTCTTCCTACAAACAACCAGCCGAATGTAGGCGCCACCGCCAGGAATAAATAATCAATACCAAACCCAAACAAGGAAAATAAAAGTACCGGTCTGCGCCCATATTTATCGCTGAGGTTTCCTAAAATGGGTGCACATAAAAACTGAACAAAGGCATAGGCAAACATCAACAGGCTGCCGTATTTGGAGGCTGTACTGATATCCACATCCTTTAACTCTGAAATTAAACCAGGCATTACCGGAATGATAATGCCAAAACCAATTACGTCAATTAAAAGCGTGATGAAGATAAAGCCAACTGCGGCGCTACGTTTGGAAGCCATTTTTTAATTGGGTTGTAAGTAAGTGCAAATGTAATTAATATGCAGTGATGATAACTTGTTAGTCCCCCGGTTTAGAAAGTTGTCAGGGAGGTTGTTGA
>JANOUJ010000203.1:0-5394 GCA_031416815.1 Chitinophagaceae bacterium | reverse complement strand
GACCAGGGCCGTTTTTGCAATGCCTGTGCTAAAGAAGTGGTTGATTTTAGTATGATGACCGATACAGAAGTGCTGAATTATTTTAACACACTCACACACGATAAAGTTTGCGGCAGGGCATTACCCTCACAATTGGAAAGAACCATCAGCAAACCAAAAGATCCAAAGAAAAGATTGTTTTGGTACTGGAATTATATTGTGATGTTCTTTATGTTTTTTGGGAAAGGGAATGGTGCGAAGGCACAGGGTGGAATAAAACCTGTAACTGAAATTAATCCTTTGAAGAACATGGATATAAGAGGAGAGATGATGACCGTAGGAGGAATTAAAAGAGATGACAGCCGTGTGATTACCGGTAAAATAACTGATATAAATGGTTTGCCTATCTCTTTTGCATCAATAAAAATAAAAGGAACAAATACAGGAGTTTCTGCAGATGCAAACGGTGCATTTTCTATTAAAATAAGTTCAAATGCTTTACTTGTTATTTCTGGTACAGGATTTACGCCTAAAGAAATTGCTGCCGTCAATCAAACTACTTTTTCTACTATTCTGCAAAAAGATAACGACCAGTTTGTCGGTGAATTTCTTGTTGTTGTAAAGCAGGGAGTAAGTTGCTTTGGGGCTACGCCCCGTAGAATTAATCAAGTCTCTCCCTTGAATACTGATTCTCTGTATGTAATAGACGGTACGATCTCGACAAAAGCAAAGGCTGTTAACCTAATCGCTGATGATATTTCAGAAATTGTAAGATTAAATAAAAGTGAAGCTACTGCATTGTATGGCAAGGAAGCTTCAAACGGGGCGGTTATAATCACAACCCGTCAATCAAAAATAAAAGATTTAGATACAGTTGCAATCCGTTCCGATTTTTGGATCAAAGGAATGGCGGGAGGCATCAGCTTTACGAATATTTACCAGGATTCTCTTTTGGGTGATACTATTGCTACCGTAAAAACTTTACTCACTGATTCCATAAAAATTTATCCCAATCCCGTTCAGCGCAATACTGGTTTTACAGTTTCATTAAAACTGAAACAGGCAGGTAATTACAGCATACAGGTTACAGATGCTTCAGGTAAAATTCTTTTGCTGCAAAAATTTAATGCCAATGCAAAAAACCACACAGAAAAGATAATGAGCGATAGCAGGTGGGCAGGCGGTGTTTATTCAATTCGTGTATTTGACGTCCAAAACAAATTAGTAAGTAAAAGTAGTTTTATAGTACGATAGTGATGGTTGTTTACGCCGGTCAAGTTTGATTCCTTAAATTTTTAAATAATAGAAAGGAACAACTGGCCGGTTTTTTTTATGTTGTCAGGCCATTAAGCAGGCACTTGTCTCTTGATGGAATCAGCATATCTATTAGCTTTCTAAACCATTAGAATGCTCTTGTGGCCAGACACCTAATGAATCTGGCCCAGCCTCATCTTAGGTGTCTGGCCACTAAAAACATACTTTTTGCTATTTAGTTAATGCTAATATCAAACAGTGGTTAAATTATTGTATCGTTCGTAGTGGCCTGACACCTACTTAAACGCCGGATGAAACTGGTGCAAAGTATTTCTCAGATACTCCCGGTCTAAATGTGTATAAATTTCAGTGGTGGTAATACTTTCATGTCCAAGCATTTCCTGTACGGCCCTCAAATCGGCACCACCTTCAACCAAATGCGTAGCAAACGAATGCCGGAAAGTATGTGGCGAAATACTTTTTACAATGCCTGCTTTTTTTGCCAGCTCTTTCAGCATAATAAAGATCATCACACGGGTTAGTTTACTTCCCCGGCGGTTTAAGAAAAGAAAATCTTCCTGTCCGGGTTTTATGTTGATGTGCACCCTGATATCGTTCCGGTAAATATTGATGTATTTGATAGCATCGCTGCCGATGGGCACCAGCCTTTCTTTATCACCTTTACCGATCACCCGTACAAAGCCAATATCCAGGTGCAGGCAACTGATACGAAGGTTGACCAGTTCACTCACCCGTAAGCCGCAGCTGTATAAGGTTTCCAGGATGGCTTTGTTGCGGCCGCCTTCTGGTTTACTCAGGTCTATTTGTGCAATAATGCTTTCGATCTCATCAAAACTCAATGTATCGGGTAATAATCTTTTTTGTTTGGGAGTTTCTAAAAGTGCTGTTGGATTCACGGTTACGATCTGCTCCATATAGCAATAAGCATAAAAACTTCGTAAGCCGGATATGATCCTGGATTGTGAGGTAACCGTCATGCCCAACTCACTGATGCATTGTACAAATTTTTCGAGGTCTTTTAATTCCAGTTGTTGTGGTGTAACTAATTTACCCGTGGCCTGCAGGTAATCTGTTAGCTTATCAATATCACGAAGATATGCCTCCACTGAATTTTCGGCCAGCGATTTTTCCAGTTGCAGCCAGGCCTTAAATCCTTTTTTATAGGGTTCCCACATAATTAATATTCCTGTTTATTTGTTCTGCACCATTTTGAAATCCTCAATAACAATTTTGTTGTCAGCCTTAACTTGTCGATGACGACTTCACTTAATATATCACCGGTTTCGACAGGCTGCTAATGACAAGTATTTTAAAGTATTGATATTCAATTTTTTGCAAAATTGAATATAGCCACTAAGACCCGAAGGCACAAAGGAAAATGCGTAGCATTTTTCTACTTCGTGCCTTTGCGCCTTCGTGGCAAACTTCCTTTCTCAGCGAAGCTGAGAAAAAAAGTTTTATTTTTTTTTGTCATTTATAAAGAGCTTAAATTTTTTTTATGAGTGCCTCAACCTGACAGCTTTTCAAACTGATACAAAACGTTTATTTTAAGATTGCCGAACAAAGTCAATTATACACTATTTTCGCAACTTAAATTTCGCTAATAGTTATCAATAAACAATATGCTGCCAGTTAATCTTCGTTCCTTCAGAAAAAAAGTAAAGCTTAATAAAAAACGTTTTAAAAGTTTCCTGACAAAACTTGAAAAAAATGCACCACGTGGACTGGATAAATTGACTTTGGCACTTGAACCCAAAGTTTGGGAAGAGGTTGATTGCCTTAGCTGTGCCAATTGCTGCAAAAGCATGACACCAACCTATACCAAGGCAGACATTAAGAGAATTGCAGCGCATTTTGGTGAAACGCCCCAACAGTTCAGCGATAAATGGCTTATTTACGAAAAGAAGGATAAGGATTGGCAGAATAAAAAGCAGCCTTGCCAGTTTTTAAATTTAACCGATAATAAATGTTCCATTTATGAAATTCGTCCGGTAGACTGTTCCGGTTTTCCGCATTTATCTAAAAAGAAAATGGTTGATTATATGCATGTGCACAAACAAAATATTGAGTATTGCCCCGCAACCTATAAACTGGTTGAGAAGATGCAGGCTGCAATTAATGGATAATTTTATAATGGATAATGGAAAATGTTTGCTGGTGTAAAAAATTCTTTATTATCAACGTCACCATTATCCATTCCCTACAAATACACATCTTCAATTAAAAAATATTCCACCGGTTCATCTTTTAAAATAGTGATAGCAAGCACATTGAACTGAATTCTTTTCCATTGTGGTTCTTTGTACAAATATGCTTCTGCTGCATTGATGAGGTTCTGTATTTTCTTTTTGTCAACATTCTCTTCCGGGTGGCCAAATTTTTTGGTCCGCCGCGTCTTCACTTCCACAAAATGCAGGATGCTGTCTTTTTCAGCAATAATGTCCACCTCCCAGCGGCCGTGCCGCCAGTTTTGATGCAGCACGTGGTAGCCATTTTCCGCCAGGTAGGTTGCTGCCAAAGCCTCGCCCTGGTTGCCTGTAAGATTGTGCTGTGCCATATTTCAAAGATAATGTTTAGGAGTGAGCCACCCTTTTTGGGGTGACTCACTCATAGTAGTATTTAGGGGAATTAACACTATGAGGACAACTGGCTTTCATAAAATGCCTGTTGAAAAACTATTATTGCTTATTTTTGCACAAAGCATATGTAATATGAACAAACAAAGTACAGCAACATTAATTATGGCCGTTTTATTAATAATCATTGCTGCATTAAGCAGGGTGATATTGTATCCTGATAATTTCAGCCCTATAATTGGCATGGCCGTTTTTGCCGGCGCTGTTATTAAAGATAGAAGACTGGCTTTTGCTTTGCCCCTGTTCGCTATGTTTCTTTCTGATGTGATATTTGAAGTGTCTGGTATTGCAGAGGGCTTTTGGGGCTGGGGTCAACTGGTTGGTTATGGCATCCTGGCTTTGATCACTGTTATCGCTTTCAGCATGAAAAAGATTAATGTATTTTCTGTGGCCGGTTATTCCATCGGTTCATCTTTGTTATTTTTCTTCCTTTCAAACTCGGCTTTCTTTGTTTTTGATAATCCTATTTATCATACATATACACAGGATATCAATGGTTATGTTGCCACTTTAGCCGGCGGCTTACCATTTTTAAAAACAGGTATTGTTGCTGACCTTGTTTTCAGCACTGTTTTATTCGGAACTTACTTCCTGGTTCAGCGTTTTGCTTTTAGCAAGAAAGCTGTTGCTTAATTTTGGTAAAATATTTTTTTGAGAAACACCTGCCGATGGCGGGCGTTTTTTTATGCGGATTTAATTTTTCACGCTGAGAGGGCTGAGGAGCGGAGGTCGCTGAGTTCTCTGTAATCTCTGCTACACTGCGATCCCTGGGTGAAATCTCAGTTTATAATGAAGCCTGTGCTTCTTCGTACCCTTCATCAACGGCAAGGTCTTTACCATCGGCAGCACTGGTTGCCAGTTCATCGCAGCGGTTGTTAAAAGGATTATCTGCATGGCCCTTAACCCATTTTAATTTTACATTTATTTTTTGGGAGAGATGATAATAGCGGGTCCAGAGGTCTTTGTTTTTTTTGCCGCCTTTAAAATCGGTCTTCATCCAGTTCTTCAACCAGCCCTCTTCAATGGCTTTAACAACGTACTGGCTATCTGAGTACACAATTACCGGTAATTCTTTTTTGGTGATGGCTTCCAGTCCGGTAATGACTGCTAATAATTCCATGCGGTTATTGGTAGTGTGCCTAAAACCTTTTGATTTTTCCTTGCGGTGATTGTTATACATGAGAATTACGCCAAATCCGCCGGGGCCTGGGTTTCCACGGGATGAGCCATCGGTGTAGATATGTATTGTATTCAAGAGTTAGTTTTTGTTTTTATTCGCTTTGGTGAAAGTTGCAAATAGGTATGTGGTATCCCGATAGCTATCGGGAAGTTACACAACGATGATGATAGTAGTACAAATGTTTGTCCCAACAAAATACAACATAGTTTTTACACCCGTACTTCGACTTCGCTCAGTACTATCCAACGTGCAGTCCTTCGACTCCGCTCAGGACTATACCTGAAAAACCCCTGTCTTAAACTCGGCAATATCCGGGTTATGATC
>JANOUJ010000202.1:0-1572 GCA_031416815.1 Chitinophagaceae bacterium | reverse complement strand
GTAATCATGGCGTATCTAATTTTTTAGCACCTCAAATTCGGTATATGCCATCACGTTATCCCACATAAATGTAAGGAGCCCCCCTTTTTTTGTTTCCTTTATTTCGATGGTAAACTTCTCCATTGTGTTTTCGGTTTTTTTAACCGGAATAACTACAGTTGCGAAATCTTTACGTATGTCGGGGTCTGTTGGCCATCTTCGTATATCAGTATTAAAAATGAGCGTCCAGTTATTTGGACGGGGAACTGTGTAGATACTGTATTGTCCTTTGGGTATAATTGTTTTCCCGATCCGTATGTTATTTTCAAGTGTTATGAGGGTAGGCCGGTTGGCTCCTGTACGCCACACAGAATCATAAGGAACCACGCCTCCAAATATTGTTCTGCCGCGTTTAAAGGGTCGCCCATAGCGTATTTTAATTTTACTGTTGTGCACAACAGCCTGCACGGAATCAGTTATTGAGGGTATGCCAATGCCCGGTGATTTAGCCATTCTTTTAGCCAACTGGTCAATATCTATCGGTTCATGTTTTGTTACATAATAATTCCATGGTGTGCCAATGCCATTTGTATTTAATATCCTTCCTGTAGTATCTATTTTAATTTTAGTGTATTCTAAAAAAGGTCCGCCAAAAATTACCGTGTCTTTATTTTGCCTTCTCACTGCAATATCATATACACCAATTGTGTGGTTTATCATTTTTAAAGGCAATTGTTGTTGATTAGATTTTATCAGGCGAATGCAGTTCCATTCCATCAAAGAAATCAGCGGCACCCATCCACCAACAAAATCCATTTTTTTTGAGGGATGTTTATACATTCTTTCGGCAGCAAAATTTTTATGTGAATTGTAAAATGTGCAGGTATCATTCATACAATTCATATTCAGCCGGTATTCAAAAGATCCGGAGGTGGCTTTAAATGGCACAGAGCTGTTAAAGGGATCCATGGCAACAATATTAAATTCCCTTATGCTGCCATCGGGGTAAAAATGTATGCTGAATTCCCCGATATAATCTTCCGGCACCCTTATAAATGCTTTGCCGTACAGGTGATTGTTGATCATGCTGTAGGTTTCTACCAACACCGTATCTACACCCATGCGCCCAATAAATGAAGCCGTGTAAGGTTTGTTTTGGGCAATACAGGTTGTATAAAAAACAAATAATGAGATTAAGACAGCAATGGGATAAATTTTAATTCTCATAAAAAAAATTAATTTTTTCACTGTTGTTCTTCACCAACAGCTTCTTTGCGCATCTATCATTTGCAGGTAAAGAACACCTGAAAGGACGAAAAAAATGAACGGCAGTGCATTATTTCTGGAGCAGTTCATCCTGTTTGGCCAAGTATCCTGGCAAGGCATTAAAATAAATAAATTGGATATTAATTTTATTTTCTTTGAAGTGTGATACAGTAAACACCGGAACTATGACTTCTTTTCCGCTCCTGGTTTTTCCCAACCATGTTATCCAACTATGCACCCACTTCTCGCCCTCATCGTCTACAATCATACCGTACCCCGGATCTTCATAATCCGGGTTTTTACCAATTTTATATTCAGTAAAGTCCA
>JANOUJ010000201.1:0-10914 GCA_031416815.1 Chitinophagaceae bacterium | reverse complement strand
TCAATTTTGACTTAGACATCTTTTCGCCAACAGGTTTAGTTAGTATGTCTTTTGAATCATCTGAACTGGAAGTATCAAATGCAGTAAATTTCCCCTTTGAATAATATCCAGCTTTTGACACAAAAACTGAATCACGATAATGTGGAAATTTTTCTATCAATTTCAAATAATCAAGTTTGTGGTTATCGACACACGTAATTGGTAATCTAATCTCTGAAAAACTTTTAAAATCAGGTTTGCCCAAATCTTTTCTTTTAATCTCAGTAATGTAATCAGCCAATTCAACTGAATAAAAAGTTTCAACGGTATTAATCGTATCGCTAACTGAAATCCTTTCTATTTTTGCAGAGACTGGATACATTATGTAATTTGATGTAATAAAAGTGCCATCTTTAATAATGCTATGATCATCCTGCTCATCTTCAGTTGAAGGTCTCATTAGTAATTCTGATATTCCAGTTATCATCCCCTGATTCAGCAATTTCTTAAACGGCTCATCGTAACCGATCAATCCCAGATCAAACAAAACTTTCGTCCACATACGGCTGTACAATAAATGCCCAACAGCATGCTCAGTACCACCAATATACAGGTCAACCTGGTTCCAGTAATCACTGGCTTTGCGGTCGCAAAAGGTTTGGTTGTTGTTGGGATCCATGTATCGCAGGAAATACCAGCTGCTGCCGGCATAACCGGGCATGGTGCTGGTTTCACGTTTAACCTCACCCCCAGCCCCTCTCCAAAAGAGCGGGGAGCCTGAGCCTGTTTCTTCTGCAACAATTTGTTTGTTTAAGAGAGCCTGTTCAATATCTTTTAAAACAGTATTTAAAGCGTTGTTTACCTGGTAATTTGTAAATCTTATCATGGAAAATCCTGCTTCTTTCAGCCACTCTTCCCTTCCTTTATCAAATATTTTTTGTTCTTCGTTATTGTGATATTCACCATCAATTTCTACAATCAACTTTTTTTCAAGACAAACAAAATCAGGAATATAACCGGCGATGGGATGCTGTCTTCTGAATTTATGGTCTGCTATTTTTTTGTTTCTTATTTCCTGCCAGATAATATCTTCCTCAACTGTTGCTTCTTTTCTGTTTTGCTTTGCAAATGCAATTGTCTTTTTCCATTCTTCTACACTACTATTAATGTAGGCGTAAGGAGCAGGGTCCTGCGCCTGCTCTCCCCTCTCCAAAGGAGAGGGGCCAGGGGTGAGGTCAACCCAACTGGAAATATTCGCCAGCGGCCCTTCGCCTTCCGGCCCCGGTCCATAAGTATCTACATGCGGCAACTCCAACGGCAATTCTTCTGCATCCAAAGGAATGGCAACGCCATCACTCCAAACAATCGGGAAAGGTTCTCCCCAATAACGTTGCCTGCTAAAGCCTGCATCACGCATGCGGTAATTCACCTTGCGTTTACCAATCCCAAGTTCTTCAATTTTATTTACAGCAACACCGATCGCATCTTTCATCAGCAAACCATTTAAAAAACCGGAGTTCTCTAAGGTAGCCTCCTTGGTTGAGTTGGCTTCTACTCCATTAAAATGTTTGCCAATAATATTGGTGATGGGAATATTAAAATGTTTTGCAAAAGCAAAATCTCTTTGATCGCCGCAAGGCACAGCCATGATAGCACCGGTGCCATAACCTGCCAATACATATTCTGCGATCCAGATAGGGATCTCCCTTCCATCAAAAGGATTAATGGCATAAGCACCCGTAAAACAACCGGTAATGGTTTTAGCTTCGGCCAGGCGTTCCCTTTCGCTACGGCTTTTTACATAATGAAGGTATTGATCAATGGCCGCTTTTTGCTCGGCTATTGTAATTTCAGAAACCAATTCATGTTCCGGAGCAACCACCATAAAGTCAACACCAAAAATAGTGTCAGGCCTTGTAGTGTATACTTTTAATTTTGACTTTTGATTTTTGACTTCGAAGTCCATCTCCGCTCCATCACTCTTCCCTATCCAGTTGCGTTGCATTTCTTTCATGCTATCGCTAAAATCAACTGTTTCCAGTCCTGCTAAAAGCCTGTCGGCATAATCAGTAATCCGCAAATACCATTGGCGCATTTTCTTTTTCTCCACGGGATGGCCACCACGTTCGCTCACACCGTTCACTACTTCATCATTTGCCAGCACCGTACCCAAAGCCTCACACCAATTCACTTCGCCATATTTGCTAAAAGCCAGGCGGCGGTTCATCAGAATATCTTCCTGCTCTTTTTTCGAAAAATGATTCCATTGTTCCGGCGTAAAATGTTTGTTGCCTTTTGTTTCGTATTTTTTTATAAGATCCGCAATGGGCCTAGCTTTTTTTTGTGTGTTGCAGAAATAACTATTGAAGAGTTGTAAAAATATCCACTGTGTCCATTTATAATATTGTGGGTCGCTGGTACGTACTTCCCTGTCCCAGTCGTAACAAAAACCAATCTTATCAAGCTGTGCTTTAAAAGTTGCAATATTTTTTTCGGTGGTAGTTGCAGGGTGCTGACCGGTCTCTAAAGCATACTGCTCGGCTGGTAAACCAAAACTATCAAAACCCATGGGGTGCAAAACATTATAGCCCTTCAATCTTTTATACCGGCTGTAAATATCGCTCGCTATATATCCCAGCGGATGCCCCACATGTAAACCGGCACCACTTGGGTACGGAAACATATCCAGCACATAATACTTTGGTTTTGCAGATTCGTTGCTAACCTGGTAAACTTTTTTTTCTTTCCAGTGATCCTGCCACTTTTTTTCGATCTCGTTAAACTTGTATTCCATCATTTAATTAATATCTCAGATTGAAGATTTAATATGTCTTCCTGTGCTTTATTTCTAAAGTTATCTTGCCCACTAAATGTGAAGGAAAAGTTATTTACCCGCTATTTACATAACATCCTCTCCATTCATAAAAATAAATCAGGCAGACAATCGTTTTGAAGTGGGCAAAAATACGGCAAAGCAGGTAAAATCCTTTATTTTTGCCCCACTTGAAAAGTAAAACATACTAACTTCCAAACAATAACAGCATATGGCTCAATTCGGAAAAGCAAGCAGTAAAAGAGGTAAACCAACTTATGCATATGCCATCATAGGTGTATCGCTGGTGTTGTTTTTATTCGGTATTGTTGGCTGGTTCTTTTTAAATCTCCGTAAAACCGGGGATTACGTAAAGGAAAACATCCAGGTACATGCCTGGCTTAATCCCAATGCGCAAAAGAAAAAAATTGACAGCCTGAAAAATTATATCAGCGCCATTCCGTATGCGAAAGATGTGCAGTACGTAACCAGGGAACTGGCAATGGCTCAATGGAACAAAGACAATGACAGCACCTGGAAGAAATTTTTAGATGCAAACCCATTACCGGAAAGTATTGACTTTTACGTAAAAGCCGATTATGTTCAAAAAGATAGCCTGAATGCCCTTTCTGCCGATCTGCTTAACCGGTTTCCTGGATTGATTAAGGAGTTTCAGTTTCCCACAGAAACCATAACACAGGTGAGCAAGTTTGTAAAAACTGCGGCCTACATTTTTTTATTTGCGGCCATTTTGCTTACTGTACTGGTTGTTTTTTCCATAGATAATACCATCAGGCTCGCCATGTATAGTAACCGGTTTTTAATTAAAACCATGCAAATGGTTGGAGCCACCCGGGGGTTTATTGCCCGGCCCATTAATATCAGGGCGATTATAAATGGCTTGATTGCATCGGGCATCGCCATCGTGGCGGTATGGTTCACAGTATTATTGATAGAATCGCTGGCGCCCAGTTTTAAAGTGCTGCACGATAATACCAGCATGATCCTGCTGTTTTTAGTGATCATCGTTTTAGGTATCAGCATCACCCTTGTAAGCACCCATCGTTCGGTTATAAAATACCTGCGCATGAAATTGGATGATTTATATTAATTTGCGCTTTCAAATAAATTACAATGAGTCAACAAAAAAAACAAACTGTCGTTCCTGTAACTTCAAACCAACTTTTTGATAAAGGAAATTATATGTGGATGCTGATTGGCCTGGCTGTGCTGTTACTTGGCTTTTTTTTAATGGCTGGCGGTAAAAGCAGCGACCCCAAGGTTTTTAATACGGATGAGGTTTACAGCACCACAAGGATTACAATTGCCCCCTTGCTCATCATTGGTGGTTTCATCATTGAGATCTTTGCAATTATGAAGAAATCGAAGAACAATTAAAAATTCAAAAGTAAAAAGTAAAAAATATAGCGGAGTTAGCACTTCGCTTTTTTCTTTTAAAGCAACATAAATGAATACAGTACAAAGCATCATCATTGGTATTGTGGAAGGGTTGACAGAATTTATTCCCGTTTCCTCTACCGGTCATATGATCATCACAGAAAAAATACTAAATACTCCTGAAGATGATTTTAGTAAGGTATTTACTGTAGCCATACAGCTGGGCGCTATTTTAGCAGTTGTTGTTTTATACTGGAAAAAATTTTTCGATTTTAAGAACTGGCAGTTTTATGCAAAAATCGCTGTAGGGGTTTTACCGGCATTGTTGCTGGGTTTTTTATTCTCAAAAAAGATAGATGCCCTGCTGGAAAGCTCAACCACTGTGGCCATTTCACTTTTGGCCGGTGGCATCATACTGCTGTTTGTAGATACCCTTTTTAAAAATCCTACAATTGATAAAGAAGAAGATGTTTCCTTTCTTAAAGCAATTATGATAGGAACCTGGCAGTGCATTGCTATGATACCCGGCGTAAGCCGCAGTGCTGCATCCATCATCGGCGGTATGCAACAAAAGTTAACCCGCAATGCCGCTGCGGAATTTTCTTTCTTCCTGGCCGTGCCAACCATGCTGGCAGCAACCGGCTATAAATTATTAAAATACTACCAGGACTACGGGGGCTTTACATCCAACGACATTAAACAACTGGCAATTGGTAACTTAGTGGCATTTGTTGTGGCCTTACTTGCCATCAAATTTTTCATTGGCTTTTTAAAAAAGCATGGCTTTAAGATATGGGGTTATTACAGGATCATTGTTGGTATTGTTTTACTCATATTAATTTACACCGGCTATATCAAATCTTAAAATACCCAATGCAGGGTACTTGTTAAGAAAATTAATTTGGGTAATATGCATCCCTAAACTACACCAACATGAAAAATTTCAATTTGTTCCTGCTCATTACTGTAATCTCTGTCTGCCTTAGCGCCTGTAATCAAAACTATGGTAAGGAATATAAACTTGATAAGATGCACAATGTGTATTATAAAGGCGAAGGCGTTGACGAGGCGCTTGCAAAAAAATTAGCTAATTATTTAAAAGATCAGGAATATTTTCAGGATAGCATAAGTTCCACCGTGCAGCTTATAAAAGTAAAAGATACATTCAACCTGAATTTTGTGGTGGATGAATCCAAGATCGTAAATGGTTTCGAAAATAATTTTTTATTATTTGGATCTTTTATATCAGAAAATGTCTTTGACAAGGCCCCTGTTACCATTCAATTGACCAATGATAAATTAGAACCTTTTAAGAATCTGGGATTTGCAAAACCTGTTTCGGATTCTTTACCATAGGCCAAGCTAACTGCTCATACAACCCACTCTCAGACCCCTGCCAAAAAGCAGGGGTTGTTTTTTGCAGCTAATACGGCTATATTTCCTATTTTCATTATCCCTTAAATAAAAGCCATGCAAACTGCATCTAAAAAAGTTATCAATGGTTGGGCCATGTACGACTGGGCCAACTCGGTTTACAACCTGGTAATAACCACTACATTTTTTCCTGCTTATTATGCTGCTGTCACTTCGCTCAATAATTTTCCGGATGGAGTTACTTTTTTGGGGCGCCGCTTTGTAAATACAGAGTTGAAGGATTATGTGCTGGCCTGTGGTTTCCTGCTAATTGCGTTGCTCTCTCCCATCTTATCCTCGATTGCTGATTACAAGGGCAATAAGAAGAATTTCATGCGTTTCTTTTGTTATTTGGGTGCGGTAAGTTGTGCCCTTCTTTTTTTCTTTAATAAAGATAATGTTGCACTCGGCCTGGTGTGTTTTATGTTTGCCGGTATTGGTTTTTATGGCAGCCAGGTTTTTTATAACTCGTATTTACCCGAAATAGCTGCAGAGAAAGATATGGACCGTATCAGCGCCAAAGGCTATACCATGGGATATATTGGAAGTGTAATTATGCAATTGGTTGGTTTCGCCCTGGTGATGACCATGGAAGATAAAGGCCTTGCATTAACCATCACTTTTTTATTGGTAGGTATTTGGTGGGTAGGCTTTGCACAAATTACTTTTAACAGGTTACCGATCAGTCCTGAAACAGAACGTAAAGCAAAGACAAATGTATTGATGAATGGCTTTCATGAATTAAAAATGGTTTGGAAGCAGGTTATTAAAATGCCTGTTTTAAAAAGATTTCTATTTGCTTTTTTCTTTTACAGTATGGGTGTTCAAACAGTAATGCTGGTTGCAATTGATTTTGGTATTAAAATAATGAAACTGGCAGATGATAAACTCATCATCACTGCGGTCATCATACAGTTGGTTGCCATTGCCGGTGCTTTAGGCATGTCAAAATTATCGGCTGTATATGGCAATATAAAAGTGCTGATATTTACGGTGCTATTGTGGATAGGAGTTTGCATTACCGGGTATTTTATAACCACGGAAGTACATTTTTATATTTTGGCTTCGTTAGTAGGTTTGGTTATGGGTGGCATACAATCGCTCAGCCGTTCCACGTACAGCAAATTTATGCCCGAAACAAAAGATACAGCATCCTTCTTCAGCTTTTATGATGTAACCGAAAAATTAGCCATTGTAATTGGCTTATTTAGTTTTGGTTTCATTGAAGGATGGACAGGAAACATGCGAAATTCTCTGTTGGCTTTAATTGTATTCTTTGCACTGGGTTTGTTGATGTTACTAGCCACTGCAGCGACACAAAAAAATAAGTTTACCAGCAATTAATTTTAATCATGAAATTATACAGCATCAATACAGGGTATTTTAAATTAGATGGCGGCGCTATGTTTGGCGTGGTACCCAAAAGTATCTGGAACAAACTGAACCCTGCCGATGAAAACAATATGTGCAGCTGGGCTTTACGATGTTTATTAATTGAAGATGAAGGCAAGTTGATCTTAATTGATAATGGTATGGGTGATAAACAGGATGCAAAATTTTTCGGACATTATTATTTGCATGGTGATGATACACTGGAGAGATCTTTAGCCCAACATGGATTTTCCAAAGAGGATATAACCGATGTTTTTTTAACGCACCTGCATTTTGATCATTGCGGTGGCAGTATTGTGAGAGA
The DNA here is from genome assembly GCA_031416815.1 of Chitinophagaceae bacterium. GTDB lineage: Bacteria > Bacteroidota > Bacteroidia > Chitinophagales > Chitinophagaceae > Ferruginibacter. Next base: position 3,616 of record JANOUJ010000201.1, on the reverse strand, counting down.
TGGTCATAAGTTAGTTCCCGCATTTAAAAATGCCACTTACTGGAGTAATGGTGCACATTGGCTGTGGGCAACAGAACCAAATGCACGGGAGAAAGCGAGTTTTTTAAAAGAAAATATTCTGCCGATACAAGAAAGCGGGCAGTTGAAATTTTTAAACGTGAATGGTGATCCATCAGACGTGAGTGCTGGCTCCGCAGTCAGCTCCAAACTCACCACTCATGACTCACCACTCACGACTAATGTATCCTACTTCACCGTCTCCGGCCACACCAATTCCATGATGTTGCCCAAAATAAATTACAACGGTAAAACAATTGTATTTATGGCCGACCTGCTCCCATCGGCGGCACATATCCCTTTACCTTATGTAATGGCTTATGATATGTTTCCGCTTACTACATTAAATGAGAAGAAATTATTTCTTAATGAAGCTCAACAAAACGATTATGTCTTGTTTTTTGAGCACGACCCATTGATCGAATGTTGCAGTCTGCAAATGACAGAAAAAGGAATAAAAGTCAATGAAACTTTTAAACTAAATGATATGTAGTGGCCAGACAACTTTTACCGTGTTTTAATCAACGAACTTAAAGGATGACGCAGGTTTTTATAACTCATCATATCCACTTTAATAGTGCCAACCGCAATCGGGCTTTCGGCTCTTAGCAATAAATGATTGGGATCATCGCTAAGCCAGGCCGTCATCTTTTCTCCACCTTCAAAAATGGTTCCTTTAATTAACAGCGGCCTTATTTTAATGGCATTGAATTTTCCGTAACGGGTCTTTATTGTTTCTTTGCCCATGTAACGGATGTACATGTGAAACACTTCATCATCCAGGAACATATCAAAGAGTATTTTGTCATTCACTTTATATTTATCAAAATTGATGTTACGGGCATAATATACCATGCTTACTACATCCTGAATGCAATTGGTTACCTTAAATACACCGGTAGTACTAACAGCGGTATTGGCGTCATGATTAAAAGTTACGTTGTTGTATTTTTTATATCCACCTTCATCTATGTTACGCACAAACTTATAGGGTAACAGGTCTGTTGTATCTACATAACTTTCGTACCTGTCCCTTACTTTAAAAAACCCATCAAAGAAAGAGTATGTAGATCCTGTACCAACCAGATGATAAACAGGCTTGCCGTTATACCGCTGCAGCGAAGATGTGAAGACAGCTTCGCCTGCACCTACGTACATCCCAAGCGTACTGTAAAACACTTTCATCCTCACTTCTTCATCCGCCTTAAAAGCAGTGTTCCTAATGCTGCAAGGCTGATTATTTTTTGCCGTAAAACTTAAACCACATAGGGCAACAATTATAAAAGCCGGTTTCAGATAGAGGGTCATTTTTTTTTTATTTTAATTCCTAAAATTAATACACTGCCAATTAACGCAGGGATAAACAGGTTAACAAACCAAATGCCAAAGGTTGCAGTTAAAATCCCGATGGTATTGCTGCTATACGAAAATAATGTTTTTGCAACTGTACCCCTTATGCCCAGATCTGCAATAGCAAAAGACGGAATGATCGCCAGTATCCAGAACATAACGGTAACAATCCAGAAACCAGTCCAAACACTTTGTTCTACCTGCAATATCTGCAGCATAAAGATGTATTGTAAAACGAAAACTACATAGCGCCAGAAAGAGATTGATAACAACCTTAACAAAATTTTCGCATCAAACGTTTCTAAAACGTTAATGTATTTCGAGAATTTGTGAGCGTAAGGAAGCTTTTCGAGCAAACGTATCAGCCAGTGCATTCTGAAAAAGAAAAAAATAAAAACAAGTGTTCCTGCAACACTACCAGTTAAAAAAACACGCAGCCAAAAAACGGAGATACCCAGTGAAGCGGCCGAAGCATCTGAATGATATAGTAAATAGATCAACCCAAAACAACCCATCAGCATGGTAATGATCAGCTGCGCCATGCCACCTGCAATGGAGAGTGTGATGGCTTTGATGCGTTTGCCTTCATCTACAAAGAGAATGCGGCCGGCATATTCTCCCATACGGTTGGGCGTATTTAACGAAAAGGTTACGCCACATAAAACAGATCTGAATGCTGCCATAAAAGACACAGGCTGTAATACTTTCAGCAACAATTGCCATTTCCTGGCTTCAAGGCCCCAGTTAACAAAAACAAATACGATCACCATCCAGAATTTCCAGGCATCAGCCCCAAATGGTAATGCTTTTATGATGGCGATGGAAGTATCGATATCCGGTTGGGCCATTACCTGTTGATACAAAGAATAAAAAAGCCAGACCGCCAGCAGGGGGCCCACAAACCACTTGAGTAATATTTTGATACTTTTGTTCAATACGCAATGTTAGTTTAATTATCAGGGCCGAAAAAATTTAAAGGATTTGCAAAAAAAAACAAGCATCATTTTAGGGATCGATCCGGGTACGATCATCATGGGTTATGGTTTGATAAAGGTAGCCGGCAATAAAGTTGAATTACTGGAAATGGGTGTTTTACAGCCCGGCAAAGTAAAAGACAGCTATAAAAAACTACAACTGATTTTTAACACCGTCAGTGGCCTTATAACAAAATACCAACCCGACTCATTTGCCATAGAAGCCCCTTTCTTTGGGAAGAATGTACAAAGCATGCTGAAACTTGGCCGGGCACAGGGCGTGGCCATTGCTGCGGCCATGCGGCACGGATTGGATGTGACTGAATATTCGCCAAAAAAAGTAAAACAGTCCATAACCGGCAACGGTAATGCTGCAAAGGAGCAGGTAATGAAAATGCTGCAACAAATTCTGGGTTTTACCGAAGACCCGAAACACTTTGATGCTACTGATGCATTGGCTGTGGCAGTTTGCCATTACTTTCAGCAAAAAACGGCTTTACCCGGCAGTGGCGAAAAGGTAAGCGGCTGGAAAGATTTCCTTGCAAAGAATCCTGATAAGTTGAAAACAAAAAAGTAACTATTTTTTACTTAACCTGCTTTTAACAAAACTTAACCCGTTGCAGTTTAATTTCATACCAGGTTTAAAAAATAAAGTCCCGATGGTCATTCGTTCAAAAACATTAAGGTTGGTGATTTTAACAAGCACTGTGCTCATCACCATTATTGTGGCCATACAACTGGTATGGTTACAAAAAGTGTATTTGTACGAAGAGAAACAATTTAATATCAATGTGTCGAAAAGCATCCGTAGTTTATACAGCGATATGGAGCTGGTAAACGACGCATCCGATAACGTTCAAAAGGTAGTTGAGAACGTTAATCCGGATGTTTATTTATTAAAAATTGACTGTAGTCCCAATCTTGAGCAGTTATGGGTAAACCTGAAAGGTGAACTTACTGATTTTGATGTGTACACCGATTGCAGGGCTGCGGTATATGATACTGCAACGAAGAAATATACTGCGGAACAATATATTGACCTGCCCGATTCTTACTTCCCTTCAGAAAAGGAAACAGCTTTATCACTATACGAACGTGATTATCCGTATATCGCTTTATATTTTCCACACCGGGGTCAATATATTGTTAAGCAAATGTTTTTCTGGATCGCATCCAGTGGTTTTCTGCTGCTGGTTTTAATTGGCTTTGGCTTCAGCGTTTTTTACCTGTACCGG
>JANOUJ010000200.1:0-2067 GCA_031416815.1 Chitinophagaceae bacterium | reverse complement strand
TGCTCCAGTATTTCCTGTGACACACAAATTCTTTGATCAGCATTAGTTGCTACTGTTTCTTTTTCTATATCACTTACTTGTTTTTCCTGCTTTTGACAGGAAAGAAAAAAAAGGAGTAAGCTTCCTACAACTAAATGAATCTTTTTCATGGTAATAAATTTTTGATGATTGAGAAGAAAGTGATTATTAAATTTTTATTTATTTATTATGCCTACTCATACCCCTTTCGGCTGCCGGTTGCTTACTCTTTTAAGGATTTTGAGCTTACTCCAGTTTATTAAAAATGATTTAATAAACATAAAACTAACCGCGGCGTAAACCTTTTACTAACAGAAATGTACCATTGACGTTTTTCACCGGATAATTTGCAGGACTGGATGTACACTTGATATTTATTCGCTATTTTTTGTTTTTAATATTAACTTGTATTGCCAGCCGGTCATTCATTCATGCAAACTATCCTTACAGATGAGCCAACGGTGCAATACCATTATTCTTATTCATCAAAGCTGTCTAGTTTCGGTAAATGAAAGGTCAGCTGAGTAAGGGTCAGAACAATTTTGTTCATATTTGAACTCAACTGCAAATGAAAAATGTAAAAATTTTACTGCCTTTCATATTATTTTTTATGGGAGCATCTTTCATTACCACAGAAACAAAAGCTTGTAACTTACCAGATACAGTCCCCAAAGGATGGCATGCTCCTTATTTCAATCCAGCAGATTTCGTTATTGGAATTGACACCATGATAAAGCACACTGGCAGGGCCAGTGCATTTATAGAACGAACTCCATCCGCTTCATATGGCAATGGGTTCATTTTCCAAGAATTCGCTGCAGGTATCTATAGAAATAAAAGAGTCAGGTTTACGATTTATATAAAATCAAACGAAGTAGAAATTGGGGTTTTGTGGTTTAAAGCCGAAGGCCCTGAAAATGTTTTGAATTTTGGAAATAATCATAATAATCTAATTGAAGGAACAAATGACTGGACAATGTATCGCATTACACTCGATATCCCCGAGGAAACCTTTAATGTACAGTTTGGTATTATGCTTATTGGCCAAGGAAAGTTATGGGTAGATGATTGCAATCTGGAAATTGTAAATGATTCGATCCCATCTGATAATGTTGTTTCTAATGAATCGAAAGTGAAATATCCGAAAAAAACTTTCCCGCCAGTCCCGATAGCTATGAATTTAGGATTTGAAGATTACTAAGGAAATATAGCGGTATAAAAAATTGAAAATTGAATAGTTTAGCTATGATACAATATAGAATCCGACGGGCATATTTAATTAAATTGATTCCGCTTATAATACTTTTTATTCTTTGCTTTTGTAGCACATATTCGCAATACAACCTTCCCAAGGCCGATAGCCTTAAAATTGAAGCTCTTAAAAAAAAACTAACATCATTAAATGGCACAGCACGAATTGACTGCCTGAATGATTTAGGTAAGGTATTTTCCTATCATCTTTCAAATCCAATATTATCGCACCAGGCTTATTATTATACTAAACAAGCACATGACGAGTCACTAAAAATTAATTATAAATACGGCCTTGCGTTTTCATCCATTGATCTGGGGTTTCTTACACGTGATTCTATCAAGGCGAGAAAGTATATGCAGGATGCGATCTCAATTGGTGAATCTTTACAAAATTACAAAATACTGGGATGGGCTTACCTGAGATCAAGGAATCACTACTATTTGGATAAACCCATAGCAATAGCATTATGGAAAAAAGCACTTATTATTTCGAAAAAGCAGGCGATTTCGAGGGGCAGGGCGAAGCTGCATTTCGTTTATGCCAGGAATATTCATGGAAAGGGAATTATGAAGAAGCATATCTCTATTGTGAAACAGCTTTGTCAATTTCTAACAAAAAAAGGATTCATATTACCGATTGGAGAGAAGACATAGTTCAGGGAATATTATTAGCAGTAGTAGGATTAGATAAAGATGTGGTCGGCTATAAAAATGCTATAGTTCAGTTGACTGAGTTAAAAAAGTATGGAATAGATAAGATGATTATTACTAAGCTATTAGATGCAAGAGGTAGGG
>JANOUJ010000199.1:0-17906 GCA_031416815.1 Chitinophagaceae bacterium | reverse complement strand
GATCAGAAACATAGCGATGCTGAAGGATTTACAGTACGTTGAAAAAAAAGAAAAGTTTATTTTATACCAGGGTGCCGTAAATGAAGGCCGGTGTTTCGAATCATTGATCCCTGCTTTTAAAGATATTAATTGTAAGCTGATAGTTTGCGGGGATGGGAATTTTATGAAACAGGCCAGACAATTGATTGCCTTACATCAACTGGAAAATAAAGTAATTTTAAAAGGCAAAATGACGCCTGACGAATTAGCCCGGATCACCCAACAAGCTTATATCGGTATCACGCTATTTGACGAAAAAGGATTAAGCAATTATTATTCGCTTGCCAATCGTTTTTTTGACTACCTGCATGCAGGCATTCCGCAGCTTTGTGTAAACTTCCCGGTTTATAAAGAAATAAACAGCGATTTACCAATTGCTGTATTGATTGATGACACCAGCCAAACAAATATAGCCGTGCAACTGAACAATTTACTTGCAAATGAAGTTGTGTATAATGACCTGCAACAAAACTGTTTAAAACTTCGGCAAACTTTAAACTGGCAACAGGAAGAAATAAAATTAATTCAGTTTTATAGAGATCTATTTGGATAAATATCTACATATCGTTTGCCTAGAGATTCCCTTCCCTGCTGATTATGGCGGAGTAGTTGACCTGTTTTACAAAATAAAAGCATTGCATCAGCTGGGCGTAAAAATTCACCTACATTGTTTTACAAAAGATCGTGAACCTCAAAATGAATTAAATAAATATTGCGAAACAGTAAATTATTATCCCCGCCAAAAAAACAGCAACAGCTTTTCTTTCAGCATTCCTTTAATTGTAAACAGCCGTATCAACGGGGATTTAATCAGAAATCTGCAAAAAGATGACCACCCTGTTTTATTAGAAGGCATCCATTGCACGTATTATTTAAAAACCGGTCGGCTCAATAACAGAAAAGTAATTGTGCGCCTCCACAATGCCGAGTTTGCCTACTATAAACAACTGGCAAAACATGAGGGTAATTTATTTAAAAAGCTATACTACCTACATGAAAGCCGGCTATTAAAAAAATATGAAAAAGCCGTTTCCACCCAAGCAACATTAATAGCCGTAAGCAAAAAGGACGTCGCATTATATCAACATGAATTTAAAACATCCAATATTTATTATTTACCTGTTTTTTTGCCCCACACTTTAGCTGTTGGCAAAGAGGGCAAAGGATGTTTTTGCCTCTACCATGGTAATTTAGCCATCAACGAAAATGAAGAAGCGGCCATTTGGTTGTTAAAAAATGTATTTAGCAAACTGAGCTTACCCTTTGTAATTGCAGGCAAAGATCCGTCAGCAAAATTGCAGCAGCTTGCACATGATCATCAACACACCTGCCTGGTTGCAAACCCAACTGATAAAGAAATGCAGGATATGATCTGCAAAGCACATATTCATGTATTACCGTCATTGAACACCACCGGTATCAAGTTAAAATTATTAAATGCGATGTTTAATGGCCGGCATTGTTTGGTTAATAAAGCCGGGGTTGAGGGATCAGGATTGGAACCTTTTTGTCACCTGGCCGAAGGTGCAGAAACTTTTAAACAGAAAATTGAAGCCCTGTACACACATTCTTTTACCGAGCAGGAAGCACAGCAACGGCAGGGTTTATTGCAAACGATCTACAATAATGAGGCAAATGCCAGGCAACTTATGACATTTCTATGGTAGCATTATCCCAAACCTTTCCCGTTTCAGTTTTAATGGTACGTGCCGGAAATTTTTTTATCACCAGGTAATCATGCGTAGCCATGATGATGGTTGTGTTATAATCTCTACAGATATTAAAAAGCAACTGCATGATCTCATCGCTCGTTTCTGGGTCAAGGTTTCCAGTTGGCTCATCAGCCAATATCAGTTTTGGCGAATTCAATAATGCCCGGGCAATATCCATACGCTGCTGCTCGCCACCACTCAGCTCAAAAGGCATTTTAAAACCCTTTGTTTTCAATCCTACTTTTTCCAATACATCAGCGATCTTTTCGTCCATCAGTTTTTCATCTTTCCAGCCGGTTGCTTTTAAAACAAATTTCATGTTCTCATTCACATTCCTGTCTGTAAGTAACTGAAAGTCCTGGAAAACCACGCCCAGGTTACGTCTCAGGAAGGGAACCGTTTTCCATGTAAGCGTTTTCAGGTCATGGCCTGCAACCCATCCCTCTCCTTCCTGCAATTCCAGGTCGCCATACATTGTTTTTAACAAACTGCTTTTACCTGTACCGGTTTTTCCAACCAGGTAAACAAATTCACCCTTATCTACAGAAATATTTACATCACTTAAAATCAGGCTTTCGCCCTGGTAAATATTTACGTTCTTTAATTCAACTATTGATTGAGACATAAAAAGTTTTGAGTTTGGGGTTTGTTGTTTTTTGTTACCGGTATTTGCTTTTCATGGCATCATCGTTGTAAATATGATTTTGTTAGTTTTCGGCTTTTAATAAAAGCCGAAAATGAATCTCACTTTTACAGCATACCATTCTTCATCTTTTACCTATCTGGCAAAAATAGCTTTTACAAGTTCACCATTAAAAATTAATTTCTTCACCATTTGTTAAAAAATTTGAACCTGCCTACCGGCAGGCAGGCAACTAAAAAAAAGTTGCATAACTAATTAAAAACGATCTCATCTCCTTTTTTTATAAATACGTAATCTCCTCATCCTTCAACCTGATTATCAACTCCCTTTTTTCACTTGCCTCTACCCTTCCAATAACCTGCGCCGCAATGTCGAAATCATTGGCTGCGGCAATCATAGTATTTGCATCGATAGCATCACAATAGATCTCTAGCCGGCAACCCATGTTAAATACCTCGTACATTTCTTTATTGTTACTGCCGCTGTTTGCTTTAATGATCCTGAAAATTTCCGGCGGTTCAAATAGGTTGTCTTTTATCACTTTTAAAAACCGCTTATGTGTTACACCGTCAGACGAGACGTCAGACGGCGGCAGATATTTCATGCATTTTGTTTGTCCGCCGCCGCTGCAATGTATAAGGCCGTGTATTTTATCAAAATGATTTTCCAGTAATCCTTTCATAACCGGCGCATAAGTTCTGGTTGGGCTTAGTAAAAGTTGGCCGATGGTACTCGTGCGTTGTGAGTGGCGAGACGTGAGTTGGATGCTATCCGTCAGTCTTTGTTTGCCAATGTAAACCACATCATCAGCAAGATTAATATCGAAACTTTCTTTAAAGTTTTCTCCATAAAATTTACTCAGCACATCATGCCTTGCACTGGTAAGGCCATTACTGCCAAGCCCGCTGTTATAGGCTGTTTCGTAGGTTGATTGTCCATAACTTGCAAAACCAACAATTACATCGCCGTCTTTTATTTTTTCATTGCTGATGATCTTATCTTTTGGCCAGCGGCTCGTCATGGTGCCGTTAACCGCAATGGTACGCACCACATCTCCTACATCTGCTGTTTCGCCCCCTAGGTAATGTATGTTTACGCCAAAACCTTTTAATTGATCAAATAATTGCTGTGAGCCGTTAATAATTTGCTCCAGTACTTCTCCTGGTATCAGGTTTTTGTTCCTGTCAATGGTACTGTTGAAAATAATATTATCATAAATTCCGACGCAAAGCAAATCATCCAGGTTCATCACAATCGCATCTTGTGCAATACCTTTCCAAACAGAAATATCACCGGTTTCTTTCCAGTGCAAATAAGCCAGAATGCTTTTGGTACCGGCTCCATCCGCATGCATGATGTTTACAAATTCATCATCGCCGCCCAAAAAATCGGGATAAATTTTGCAGAACGCATGGGGGTAAAGGCCCTGGTCGAGGTTTTTAACAGCAGCATGCACTTCTTCTTTTTGAGCAGATACGCCTCTTTTAAAGTATAATGACATTAAGAATGAAAAATTAAAAATTAAAAATTAAAAATTAATCTGCCGCAAATTACAAAGCAATTATCCATTATCCATTATAAAATTATCAATTAGATTTGCACCCTGTCTGCCGTCAGGCAGGTTCTTAATTATGCAAATACACCGCGACATAAATAATCTGCCCGAATTTACAAATGCAGTCATTACCATCGGCACTTTTGATGGTGTTCACCTTGGCCACAAGCAGATCATTGACAATTTAAAGGAAGAGGCTGCTAAAGCCAATGGTGAGTCCATTATCATTACCTTTCATCCGCATCCACGCAAAGTAGTTTCATCGGTTATTACCGGTGTAAGGCTTATAAATACCTTAGCAGAAAGGATCGAATTATTGGAAAAGACGGGCATTGATCATTTGGTGATCGTACCCTTCACTGATTATTTTGCCAGCCAGACTGCTGAAGAATATATTCAGGATTTTCTTGTTGAAAAATTTAAACCGCATACCATCATCATCGGCTACGATCACCGTTTTGGAAAAGAACGCAGCGGCGATTATAAATTGATGGAAGAAAAAGCACCGGTTTATAATTACAGGCTGAAGGAAATACCTGAACATGTATTGAACACCATAAAAGTAAGCAGCACCAATATCCGCAATGCCATCCTGCACAGCAATATTGAGGAAGCCAATAATTTTTTGGGGTATGAATTTTTCTTTGAAGGTGAAGTTTTTCATGGCGATAAGATTGGCCGTACTATTGGCTACCCAACTGCCAACTTAAAAAGTACGGATGAAGAGAAAATATGTTTGGGAGATGGTATTTATGCTGTGTATGTTACCGTCGAAAGTAAAAGCTACAAAGGCATGATGAGCATTGGTTTCAGGCCAACCGTTAATGGTAAGGTAAGGGTTACAGAAGTGAACATTTTTGATTTTTCCAGAGAGATATATGGCGAAACGATCCGGGTTATTGTAAAAAAATATTTACGCAACGAAGTGAAATTTGATGGTTTGGAAGCTTTAAAAATACAGCTGCATGAAGACAAAAAAGATAGTCTAGCTTTTTTATAAATTCTATTTAGCAACCATTTTCACTACCATCTCCTTCATCAGCGAAGCATCAGACGTTCCGGTATCACCCACGCCCACTCCTTTTAAATTGTAATGATGCAGCAACAATAAGATACGTTCAATACCATCATAACCATAATTGTTGATGGTTTCCAGGGCATTTTTTACCGCATTGCTGTTGAAATAAAAATGTGGTTTCAGGGCGGCTTCGCTACGGTCTTTCATACCAAAAACTGTGTACACTTTACTGAAGCTGGCATACAATGCAGGCAGCACCATTTGTATGGGCCCGGCTTTCGGATTACCTTCAAAGTACTGGATTATTTTAATGGCTTTGGAGAGATCTTTTTGTGCAATGGCTGCCTGCAGTTCAAATACATTGTACTCTTTGCTGATACCGATGTACCGCTCAATATCGTCTTCTGTAATATCTTTCTTACCTTTTAAATTCAGCGCCAGTTTTTCAATTTCATTCACTATTCGGTTCAGGTCGTTGCCTATATGCTCATCCAGCAGGCTGATGGCTTTAGTATTTATTTTATATCCCTGCGATCTTATATATTCCCCGATCCATTCCTGCAGCTTATAATCCTTCACTTTTTCCGACGTAAATATCTCTGCAGATTTTTTAAGTACCTTATAAAGTTTGCCTCTTTTATCAAGGGTTTTAGTTTTATGTGCGACCACAAAAATGGTTGAGCTTAAAGGGTTCTCCACATAACTTTCCAGCTTATCAATATCTTTCATTTGCTGGGCCTCTTTCAGCAAAACCACCTGGCGCTCGGCAAACATCGGGTATCTTTTACATGCATTTATAACAGCCGCCCAGTCTGCATCTTTGCCATAAAATACGGTTAAATTAAATCCTGCTTCTGCTTCATCCAGAATTTTATGTTCAGCATGATCCACGATCATATCAATGTAATAATCCTCCTCACCTTCCAGCCAGTAAATATTTTTAAAAACCTTTTTCCGCCATTCGCTAATGATTTTTTCTGCGCTCATAATTTCAAAGATATAAGTTAAGGCAGCATAATTATCACTTAAAACAAAAAGTTTTTAACACAGCAATAACGCTACTTTAAAAGCGTTGTGTAAATGAATTTTTATATTTGGCATAATTTTGGACGAAAATTCAGTTAACCCGTTATCATAAACTGGTTCTGCATTTCGCTGCTAATAAATCTTTACAATGAATTTCGAAAACTACCCCGTTTCAGATGAAGTATTGCGGCCTGCTGCGCCTCAACCAGAAACCAAATGGCGTAATTATTTAATTGCGGGCCTGGTAGCAGCATTATTATGCAGTTGGGGGTATATCATCTGGCTTAAAAGCAAAACCTCAGAAACCTTTCAGCAAAAAGAGCTTGTAATATCCAACACGTCCATACAAATAGATCAGTTACAAAAAGAACTGGAGGATGCCACCAGGCTTTATGACATGATAAAGACGAGCAGTGCGAATATGGTGCACCGAAAAGACAGTACCATATCCAGAAGGGACCGGGAGATAGCAGATAAAAGAAACAGGATACAGCAATTACTGTCGAAAATTGGTGCAACAGAAGAGGAACTTGTTGAGGCAAAGGGTTTGATCGCATCTTTAAATACCGACATCGTTGGCTATAGGCAGCAAGTAGAAACACTGCAGGGAGAAAAACTGGTGCTGACACAGGAAAAAAATACCGTAATTAAAGAGCGTAACAAAGTTCAAAAAGATTTCGACTCAGCTACCAATGTGATTAAAGAAAAGGAGGAAGTGATTGATATAGCTACCACACTTCATGCTTCTAATTTTTCCGTATTGGGTATCAATGAAACGGACGATGGTAAAGAAAAACAAACAACCACAGCAAAAAGGGTTGACAAACTTCGTATTTCATTTGACATTGACGAGAACAGAATTGCCCAATCCGGCACTAAGAACATTTTTGTTTGCATAACGGGTCCTGATGGCAAACCACTTGCATCAGAAGCTCTCGGGTCAGGAAAATTCAACACAAGGAACGGTGAGCAGAAATATTTTACCCAAAAAATTGACATAAACTATACACAGGGACAACGCCTGGCGGTAAGTATTGACTGGAAGCAAAATACTAATTTTGAAAAAGGTGATTATAAAATTGAGGTATACAACAATGGATTTAAAATTGGCGAAGGCATCAGCAATTTAAAAAAGGGAGGCATTTTTGGTTAAAAAATAGCCCTGATTGACGCCCTGCCAATGTGCACCGTCCTGGCAGCTTCAGGCTTTCGTCCTTCATACTGCACACTCATTTCAATATTTCCCGCAAGCCGCTTAGTAAATTCCAGGTTCCATAAATAATTTTTGCCGGGTAATAAACCATCTAACAAAATATATCCAACCGTGGTATTTGCTGAGCCACTATAACCTTTATAGCTTATCTGGTTCAGCGAAAACCTTGCATTAAGCGTACTGCTGCTAAGTATATTGTACCGCACATCTGCTGTAAAAACGTGATTGGTTGCAGCTTCCATTGAATCGATCGTATTTCTTTTACTGCCATAGGCATACGTTAAACTCGCCCTTAAACTGGTTTTATGCACGTACGATAAGGAAGGCTCAAATATATCTTGCAGCACCAGGTAGTTGCGGTTATCAAACTTTGGGCCGGTGGTATTTAAAACATTTTTTATCTGCTTATAACTAAAAGTGGTTACAAAGCTCCGGTTGATGTTCCACCGCACTTTTCCAACAAGGTTACGAAGCCGGCGGCTTTCAAATCCATAACTCAATAAAGATTTTCCGTTGCTGATGCTGTGCGTTACATCAAATCCCCATTTAATATTACTGCGGTTAAAAAATAAAGTATTTGATAAAAAAGAGTTTAGCGTTATCAAAGTAGTATCTACCAATTTACTGGTGAACGGGTTAAATTGATATCCTCCCGAACTGATATCTTTTTTATTTATCTGCAAAGCAGAACTCGTGCTGGAACGGGCCAATATCTTTTTAAACCCGGTAACATTTGGAGATAAGATGGCTTTGGGGTTCAGCGTAAAACTGTAATTGAACTGAACATAATTGGCTTTTACATATTGGTTACTGGGTGTAAATACCCGGATGTATTTTTTCTGATCCTGGAAAATTGCAATTTCAAATTCGTTCAGTTCCGGAATGGCATTGCTGTTATAATCTATCCAGGTATATTCTCCCTGCCCTGCAGGCACTTCTACAAAAGTATATTCCCTTTTTTGCTCCTGGCCCGAACCCAGTTCGTATAGTACGTTACCTACCACAAAACCTTTCAACTCGTTTACATAATACTCCGCCCGGCCCAACAGGCTTTCATCTGCTTTTTGCCTGCTAATAACGCTGTTAAAAATATGCAGCTTACGGTAGGTTAGATTTAACTTAAACTGGTGCTTTTCACTTTTAAGGAGATCGGTAAATAGATTATAGTTATCACTTCTATCGGCTCTTTCAAGCCTGTATTTTGATGGCAGCTGATCGGTTCTTGAAAAATAGGAAACGCCCCACCGGTTTGCCTTTTCAGGATTTGACCTGACATAAACTTCCCAAACATTAAATGCGTAACTGAATGCGTTAAGTGTATCGCTTTTTTTATCCCGCAGGTTATTGATTTCACTGTTATACTTAATTCCAACCTGCATTTTTCTTAAACGGGTCAATTGTTTTTTCAGGTCAACAGCTGGCCTTATAAATGTTCCCTCCTGGATTGGGTTATTAATGGTAGTTACAATAAACTGGTTTGTAAGCTTCCAGCCGTTGTAATCATTGTAAGTGTTCACGGTGTGCCGCAAGCCATTGTATTTATCACTGCGGTTATAATTTGTTACGTCGTACTGTACAAAATTACCCGAAGTATCAGTGAATTTTATTGCTGCATTCATGATGTGTTCGTCTGCAATACCAATATCATATGGTAAACTCCAGTCACGGAGAAATTCAATATTTCTTAAACGTTCAATGGGCCTGAACCTCGCCTGCACAAATTCATAACCCAGTTTTGTTTGCATGAATAAAGACCTTTGCAATAGATTGATCCTCGTATCATCTTTAATGAACTGAAGTTTGGTGGCAAATGCCCTGTCGTTGCTTTTATCTTTGCTTGAAAAAAGATTAATATCATAATTACTCATGCCCACTTAGGCCTTCAAACTTGTTTTTGGATTAAAAACATATTCTCCGCCAATGGTAACCAACTGTTGTTTTTTAGGAGATATCAATAAAAGAACAGGGGCATAATCTCCCTGCTTATTGTTGTTTACATCTGGCTGCACCCAGCCAAAAACTTTTCCATTGGTTGCACTTTGCAGCACGGTATAATTTCCCCTGCCAGGGCCCAGGTAAGTAAAGCTTAAATTATACAGAACGTCATTGGGATTGGTTGAAAAAACAAAAATAGAATCGTGCACACTGCCATTGTACAGCGTATCAATTTTTTTATACAGTATTTTACCGGCACTCAAAGTGTCTCTTACATGGTTCTCGTAATACGCCGAATCTACACCATCGCCAATATCAGCTAAAAATTGTTTCTGTTTGGCATCGAGTACCTGGTTTATCGACGAGTTTTTTGCATCGGCATTGTTGTAAAAGCCAATGTTCAGAAAAAATTTGTTTTTAAAATTTACTTCATCATTCACATAGATCTGTGAGTTTAAAAAATTACGATCAGCATACTCAAACTCTACCTGTATCCTTTTATCTTTTGTAATAAGCCTTTTTTGCGTAAAAGTTATTTCGGCCGTATTGTAATTGATAACATAATCCTGGTCTTCTCCACGTTTCAGCAATTCACCATCCATATACACCCTTTCAGTGCCGGCCAGCACAACAAAAAACAGTTCCAGGTTGGGGCTCGTAAGCCTGTATGGACCCTGGTTTCCTTCAAATGGTATTAGCTGGTTGCGGGTAAATTTTCCTTTGGCAATAGCGCCGCTCAGCAACAGCGAATTAGAAATATTTTTTGTGATCTTATTATCAGTGATAAAAGAAACGCCCTGCAGTCTTTTATAAAAATTAAGAAAATAACTTTTGCTTTGGCGGATATCGATGTCGCCAAAATTTGCCTGCCAGCCTTTTTTCTTTACCTGTAGGTAAATGCGGTCAAAGTCACGCAGATCCTGTGTGTTACCATCGGGTTGTATGGGAATATTGTTATCCGTAATGGCTGCAGTTAACTCCAGGCTATCACCAATAAAACCATTCAATTGCAAATTCATGCTTGAGCTTACTACCGCATCCTGGCTATTGCCAAAAGAAATACCACGGCCAAAGCTTCCCTCCGATTTTATATTACCAAAATCCATGAGTGGATTGGTTTGCCTGGAACCTACGCTTAAGGTGAAAGGGTTGTTGCCTATAAAATTATAACGGATACTGTCATAATTTAAATGCCTTACAACAGCATTTAATTTGTATGGGAAAATCCGGTAGGTAACGGAAACGTTTTCCTGGTTTGGTTTCTCCAGCCAGGTGATGGTTCCATTTACTTCATCCACTTTATAATAGTATGGAGACACACCTTCTATGATTACCGAGCCGGGTATAAGGCTTAAGGAATCCAGTTTAATTGTTTGCTGTTTGGTACTGATGATTTTTTTACGAAGGTTGGAAAGTGACGTTGGATTTATTTGTGCATGTAGGAATTGCACAACTAACATAAACAGTAGGAATAAGTATAGCCTTTTAAGGTTCAATAGCTCTTTGGATTAGTAGTTAAAAATACTAATTAATGTACAAGGCATAAAACCTTCTTTTACCCATAAAAAAAACCTTCTCATTACAGAAGGTCTTTCCATTTAATAATTATGAAAGATTACTGCTCAGTACTTAAACCGGCTTTAAGATATTCCCTGTTCATACGTGCAATGTTTGCAACCGAAATCCCTTTGGGGCACTCAGCTTCACATGCATAGATGTTGGTGCAATTACCAAAACCTTCTTTGTCCATTTGGGCCACCATGTTCAATACCCTGGATTCTCTTTCAGGCTGCCCCTGTGGCAATAAAGCAAGTTGAGAAACCTTGGCACTCACAAATAACATCGCACTGCTATTGGGGCAGGCAGCAACACATGCGCCGCAAGCAATACAGGATGCCGCATCAAAAGCCTTATCAGCATCTTTTTTATCGATAGGCAAAGCATTTGCGTCAACAGCATTTCCGGTATTTACAGATATAAATCCTCCGGCTTGTATAACCCTATCGAAAGCACCACGGTCAACTACAAGATCTTTAATAACCGGGAAAGCCGCAGAGCGCCAGGGCTCCACCACAATGCTGTCTCCATCGTTAAATGCACGCATATGTAACTGGCAAACCGTATTCTCCGTCCAGGGGCCATGTGCCCTGCCATCAATGTACATGCTGCAACTACCGCAAATACCTTCACGGCAGTCGTGGTCAAAAGCAATCGGGTCTTTTCCTTCGGTGATCAGTTGTTCGTTCAACACATCAAACATTTCCAAAAAAGACATTTCAGAAGAAATTTCCTTTACCTGGTAAGTTTCAAAACTACCGGCTGTTTTACTGTTCTTTTGTTTCCACACTTTCAGTGTGAGGTTCATGTTGTAGTGCGCCATAATTTCTAAATACGTTTATAATTACTGTATTCAAATGCCCTCCAGCCAAAATGCTGCCATAAAAAATATAAAACCCTGTGCTTTATGTTTTTAAAATTCTTTTTTCTTGCATCCATATCAAAATTCCAGTCTTCTTTGCTCAATAGGTCTTTCATTACTACCGGATGTGTACCCCTAAACATTTTTACTGAATCAATATTTGAGTAATCGAATGCAGCAGATTTTTTTTTCAATTCCTTTATTCGTTGTTCATGGCGTTCTCCCGCATTCCACAAATTGCTAAAGTCGGCACATTTTTTTTGCATAGCAATGGGATGGCGTACCCAGCCATAATGATATATACATGCGTCGATCTGTTTCACATGCAGTTTTCTGCCATCGAGCCTGAAACCCTGTGCATCCAGGTAACTGCGTATGTTCTTATTGTTTCTAATGACCCGTATCTCTTTTGAATACCATCTTCTGCCGTCACCAATGAATTTATAACTGCCATAAAAATGATGGTAGTTAAATAATAATCCTTCGACAATTTTATGATCCTTATATTTTTCCATTGCATTCAAGATCACCCGGTGATCCTGCTCGTGCAAGACTTCATCTGCCTGTATGTAAAAGAGCCAGTCGCTGTCGGTTGCAGTTGCATCCATTGCTTTATTTGTTTCCACCGCCAACACCTTTCCTCCCTCGCGTAAGCTTTTATCCCAAATCGAATGAATAATTTTTATTTTTTCCGACTCAATTGATTCAACCAGTTTATTAGTTTCATCCTCAGAATCACCCAGGCAAACGATCATTTCATCTACAATGGGCAAAAGCGATTTAATTGATTCTTCAACGGGATAACTATATCTCACTGCATTCTTTACAAAGGTAAATCCGCTTACTTTCATTTTATTTATATGAACGTTGTGTTGGTTTCACAATCTCAAAATTCAACGTCTCCTTATTTAATTGCCAATCACTTTCTCCTTTAAACTCCCATGCCGATACAAAACTGTAATTATCATCATCACGTTTTGCTTCGCCATCTTCTGTTTGCGATTCTTCTCTGAAATGTCCGCCGCAGCTTTCATTCCTGTTAAGTGCATCTTTACACATCAATTCGCCAAGCTCAATAAAATCCGCTACCCTGCCGGCTTTGTCCAATTCAGGATTCATTTCATTGATATCGCCCGGTATCTTCACATCACTCCAGAATTCTTTTTTCAACGCCTGAATCTCAGATATAGCCTCCTGCAACCCATTTACATTACGGGCCATCCCGCATTTGTCCCACATTATTTTTCCAAGTCGCTTGTGAAAGCTTTCAACTGTCTGTTTTCCATTAATTCCCATCAGTTGATTGATCCGATCGCTCACTTTTTTTTCTGCTTCCTCAAATGCGGGATGATCAGTTGGAATGGATGCCGTGCGTATATCATCTGCCAGGTAATTACCCAATGTGTAAGGAATTACAAAATATCCATCGGCAAGGCCCTGCATAAGTGCGCTTGCACCAAGCCTGTTGGCGCCGTGATCGCTGAAGTTCGCTTCGCCTAAACAATACAACCCATCAACAGTGGTTTTTAGTTCATAATCAACCCACAAACCGCCCATGGTGTAATGCACCGCAGGATAAATACGCATGGGCATTTCATAAGGATTTTCACCGGTTATCTTTTCATACATTTCAAAAAGGTTACCGTATTTTTCTTTTACAACTGCTTTACCCAATTTAATTATGTGATCCTGGTCAACATTACTATTGCCAGATTTACCAGCTTCAATTTTACCGTAACGAACGATTGCATCTTTAAAATCAAGATACACTGCCAGTTTGGTTGTGCCAACACCAAAGCCTTCATCACATCTTTCTTTTGCGGCTCTTGAAGCGACATCACGTGGCACCAGGTTCCCAAATGCCGGATAACGGCGTTCTAAATAGTAATCTCTTTCCTCTTCCCGAATATCAACAGCTTTGCGGTTATCGTCTTTTTGTTTTGGAACCCAGATCCTTCCATCGTTACGCAAACTTTCACTCATCAGCGTTAACTTACTTTGATATTCACCGCTAACCGGTATACAGGTTGGATGTATTTGTGTAAAACATGGATTTCCAAAAAATGCGCCTTGTTTATGTGCTTTCCATGCGGCGGTAACATTGCTGCCCATTGCATTTGTACTTAAATAAAATACGTTGCCATATCCGCCGGTGCATAATAAAACTGCGTGGCCAAAATGTTTTTCTAAATTTCCGTTCACCAGATCTCTTGCTATAATTCCTCTTGCCTTGCCATCTATTTTTACAATATCCAGCATCTCATGGCGGTTGTACATGGTTACATTACCAAGGGCGATCTGCCTTTCCAACGCACTATAAGCACCTAAAAGCAATTGCTGACCGGTTTGACCGGCTGCATAGAAAGTACGCTGTACCTGTGTACCGCCAAAACTACGGTTGCTTAACAAGCCGCCGTATTCTCTTGCGAAAGGAACACCCTGGGCCACGCACTGGTCAATGATAGCTGCACTTACTTCGGCGAGGCGATGTACGTTGGCTTCCCGTGCCCGGTAATCGCCACCTTTTACGGTATCATAAAATAAACGGAAAACAGAGTCGCCATCGTTCTGATAATTTTTTGCCGCATTTATGCCGCCCTGGGCGGCGATGCTGTGTGCCCGGCGTGGACTATCCTGAAAACAAAATGCTTTTACATTATAACCCATTTCACCCAACGACGCTGCTGCCGAAGCCCCCGCCAAACCGGTACCCACAACAATTATTTCAAGCTTACGCTTATTGGCTGGATTTACAAGTTTCACATGGCCTTTGTAATCGGTCCACTTTTTATCCATTTCGCCATGAGGTATTTTTGAATCCAGAGACATTGTATAGTTAATTAAGTAATTAGTAATCCAATTTTTTTATTCTAGTATTCTGTTTCTTTCCCCATTTGGAGGACATAGCTGGGGCTTTAAGTTATCCATCCGGCATAAATAGAAACAGGCATGGCAATAAATACCAGGCATATTACCAATGAAAAAACAAAACCAATATTTTTAATGATCGGTGTATACCTTTTATGGTTTAACCCAAAGGTTTGGAATGCACTTTGAAACCCGTGCACCAAATGCCAGAAAAGTGAAATCACTCCGAGTACGTAAACAACAACAACCCAAAGCTCCTGGAAAACTGTGATCATCGCTTTATACAAATTATGTGCTTCCTGGTCTGCATAATCACCCAAAGTTGTAGTTTCTAAAAGCTGTACATTGGCCATACCACCGAACCGGGATGGGACCCAAAAATGATACATATGCAAAACTAAAAACAGCAAAAGCAAGGTCCCTAACAAACCCATACTGCGGCTGTACCATTTGCTATTTGCCTGCGGCTTATTTACTGCATATTTTACCGGCCTTGCTTTTGCATTTTGCCGCCATAATACAAGCCCCTGAACACTATGTAAGATCAGGCCTGCAAATAATCCTATCTCGAAAGTTCTTATAAAAATATTGCTACCCATAAAATGCCCCCAATGGTTAAAGGTTTGGCCGCCGTCATTGTAAAAGATCATTGCATTTATGGTACAGTGTACGATGAGGAATGAAATTAAAAAAAGACCCGTAAGGCCCATTATTAATTTCTTTCCAATTGAAGAAGTGAAAAAATGTTTCCAGGTCATATTGAAAGAGTTAGATGTTGATTTGAACGACAAAAATACGACAGGATAAAGCAAAAACATTATTTAGCCCAAAGTTTTATGCTACCCGTACGTTTACAAACGTTTTGTTTCATGAGTTGTTTATTCTTTTTCTCATTTTATCATCAATTTGCTCAAAAACCAATTCGGGTTTTAATGTGCGCCATTGAGGAAAATCGAACAGTTCAATATAATGATGCAGCCTGGCTTGAATAAAATCGTACTGGCTTTGTTGGGGCATATCCAGTATGACAACCCAGCCGTTTTTATCTTCCAGATTCTCATACCAATCCTGGTAATAACTGTCATCACTGCTGTGGAAATTCAACACATTTTCTGCTATGAGAATAAACTTACTGATTCCCTGTGCATACATAATATCAGTTATGTCCCTCCGCAGTGTCATAACATCATTTTCAATGGCATCATTCCATTCGCCCAGTAATTCAATGATGGTGTATCCCTGTTCATAATCTACAAACAAAATTTTCATGTATAATGTTCGTGACCCGAAATCATCCCATTGAGGGTGTATATAATAATTGTAGACGGTATTTGAGAATTCAAATTCGCTGTAGGTACGCCTGTAAAAGGGAGAAAGCGGATCTTCTTCGGCTGCATATAAGTGGCGCCAGTTGTAATATGGTTCTATGTCCTGCAAAATAAATGCTGATTATTTTGATGAAAATGATTTTGCTGATTATGCAAATTTAAACGCAGATCGACAAAGATAAAAAATTGGTTTCGCCGGTATCGGCAGCGAAATCATTGCAATCATATTTTAAATCTGCGATTAAAAAAAGAGGGTTGCCAAACCTGGCAACCCTTTAGACTTATTAACCACAATATTTTTACTGAACCACTATTCTTTCTGTGAAAATAAATTTGTTGTTGGCATCTGTTACTTTAACCATGTACATGCCTTTTGCAAATGACCTGCTTAACTGCACGGTTTCAGCCTGGGCTTTTGCGTTCGTGACAGTAACAATCCTGTTCATTACCGGCTTACCCGAAAGATCCGTAATGGATACATTGTATTTACCGGCTTGCTGGCCTTCAAAATAAATTTTGAATTCGTTGTTTGTAACCGGGTTAGGGAAGATATGAGCTTCGTTTGTCAATACCGGCACAACAGGTTTAAAATCGGCTACAGCATAGGTTTTAGCTGCATCTGCTTCTTTTTGATATAACAGGTTTCCATTTGCAAGGTCTGATGCATTGTAAACCATATCAGAACCCTCAACAAAAGTTGCCACAAAATCTTTTAATGAAAACTTATAGTACCCAGCAAAAGTGTTTGCGCTTGCTACCACTACGTTTCCATCTTTATCAACTGCAGCGCCGTTGGTGCTGTAAGCAGCAGGCAGACCGGTGATATAACCAATTTGTTTTGCTACCCTGGTTTCTACATCCAGCACAAAAACATAGCGGTTTGCAGAGATGATGTACAATTTATTGTAAGCATCAGCGATCATATCGCCGCCCCAGCTGGTACATTTATTTTTAACTGAAACAGTTTTGTTTGATTCATCATCAACCACCGGTCCCAAATCAGAAATGGTAACTTTTTTACCGGTTGTAAATTTTACTAAACGGCTGGCATCATTGTTTAAAGCATAGCCATTACCATCAGCAGCAATCACCATACGTGAGAACTGATTGGCTTCATCATTCAGCGCTTCGTTGTTATTTAAAAGAGAAGAGGTAACGGTGTAATACTTCTGTTCACTACCTTTTGCATTCAGATCGAGCCAGCGTAATTCGCCAACCCTCATGGGCGTAAAAAATAATTTATTCTGATTCCTGTCGTATGCTGCTGCAGCAACCATAGTTTCAGTGGGCCTGCGATGAGCTAACGATTGCGTCTTTGAATCAGCATCTTTCATTACGAAGGCTGTTTTGTCTCTTTGATAAACATCAGTAACAATTTTGCCGGAAGAGATATCTACCTGGCGGATGTTCATCCACATAAAATCATGATTACCGTCGCCGGTTATTGCAAAAGTTTTGTTTGCATCCTGTGCCGAAACAGAGAAACTTGCTGCAATAAAAGTTGTTGAAAGTAAAAGTTTAATGTTCATAAGAGGAGTTTTATTTAGTTAATAGATACGTAAATTAATCAAATTACATAAATCATCCAAGGATTTTTTATGAACGGTGGTTTTCAATTGCAGTTTTAACGCTGCCGGTTTTTAAAAGCAGTTCTCTTGCGGTTTCATAATCATCGATCCCGGCTTTCTGCATCAGCATCTTTACTCCACGGTCCACTATTTTATCATTGGTCAATTGCATGTTCACCATTTTGTTGTCCTCCACCCGGCCTAACTGTATCATAACGGTTGTAGAGATCATATTAAGGATGAGTTTTTGAGCTGTTCCACTCTTCATACGTGTACTACCGGTCACAAATTCCGGGCCCACTACCGCTTCTATCGGGTAATCGGCGGCTGCGCTGATTGGCGCTTCGGGGTTACAGGAAATACTGCCGGTTATAATATGATTTGCCCGGCATTTATTAAGGGCAGCAATTACATACGGGGTGGTTCCACTGGCTGCGATACCAATTACAACATCCTTTTCATTTATATCATATTCCAGCAGATCAAGCCAGCCCTGTTCCTGGTCATCCTCGGCATATTCAACAGCTTCGGTAATAGCTTTATTTCCTCCAGCAATGATCCCTATTACCAATCCATAAGGTA
>JANOUJ010000198.1:0-4041 GCA_031416815.1 Chitinophagaceae bacterium | reverse complement strand
CGACAGGATATCTGTAACGGACGAAAAAAACGGCAAAGGAATTTCTTTTAAAACAAAAATGAAGGACATCAATAATTCAGAAGATGAAAAAAGTATATGAAAAGTAAAGACAAGAATAAGACGAAGGTTAAAAGCAAAACCTCCCAGTTTAAGTATAGCCATGTATTATAAAAGGTTTGTGTTTAATCACAGACCTTTTTGTATTTTTATAGATAAAGCTACGCTATGAAATTAATAACAAAGATCCGCCTGCTGATCTTGTTCTTTATGTTTGCATTGATCATTAGCGGCGCCACTGCCATGCCGGCTGAAACGGGTTTGCGTTGGCTGATGCAGTATAAAGACATGATGCCTCAAAAAATGGGTGACTGGCTGCAAACCTGTTATGCTGCACTGGCCGATACGAATGCAAAATATCCTTTTCTTGCCTACGGCTACGACTGGCTTGCTTTTGCTCATTTTGTGATCGCTTTATCTTTCATAGGCCCATACCGGGATCCGGTAAAAAATATCTGGATCATTGAGTGGCAGATCATTTGTTGTGTTGCTGTTTTTCCGCTTGCATTAATTGCCGGGCCTATCAGGGAGATACCCATTTTTCATATTGTAATTGATTGCTGTTTTGGATTGTTGGGTATTATACCTTTAGTAATTTGCAGAAGATGGATTAAGCTTTTGGAAACAACGAAATGAGCATAAAAACCAGAAATATACTTTCGGTAGTAGTTGGTGTAATTACAATTTTTGTAACAGGGTTTTTATTATATCCAATTTTGTATTTTTTTATTGAAAAACGAACTATAGATAGCATTCTATATGAATTTGCCTGGTTAGTGATCTCAAGTTTTTTGGGAGGATTTGTCACTTCCTATATCTCAAGAAGTTTTTATCAATCATTAATAACAGGAGCCGTGGCTGCTACCACAATGCTGGTAATTGCAATTAATAATTTGAGCCTGATAACTTTCGTAGCCGCAGCGACTTCATTTTTTCTGTGTTTTATGGGTGGATTAATTCAAAATCGTTCTATTAAAAAATACAAAAATGAATAATTATTTAGCATTGGGCGATAGCTACACAATTGGTGAACAGGTTCCCTTTGCCGAAAACTTCCCCAACCAAACCGTACAAATTTTAAGGAGATCGGGTCTTGCTTTTTGTGCAGCCGAGATCATTGCCCAAACCGGTTGGACAACAGATGACTTAAGCAATGCCATTGAAAAGACAACCAGGCTGGAAATTTATGATACAGTCTCATTGCTTATCGGTGTAAATAACCAGTACCGGGGCCGCAGTGCAACCGGCTTTAAAATTGAATTTGAACAACTGCTGCAAAAAGCCATTCAGTTTTCTGGCAACAGGCCTGTTCGGGTGTTTGTATTGAGCATACCGGATTGGGGAGTTACACCCTTTGCCGAAGCCCGCCTGCCGGACGGGCAGGGAAAAGACAGAAAACAGGTAGCAGCGGAAATTGATGAGTATAATGATATTTGCAAAAGATCTGCAGCGGCATTTAAAACCAATTTTATAAACATCACTACATCACAAAGGGAAGATGGTGACAAAGCAGAATTTTTAGCAGCAGACGGTTTACATCCTTCCGGCAGAGAATATAAGAAGTGGGCGGCTGAACTTGCAGATGCTATCTTAAAAACACTTTAAGTATGGGTACAATTGATTTTAAGGAAGTGCAGGGCTTTAAAACCTGGTGGGCCTGGACAGCGGTAGTGGCATTTAATTTAATTTTTTTGTATGCCATTGTACAGCAATTATTTTTGGACATTCCGTTTGGCCCCGAACCTGCACCCGATCTTGTGCTGGTGATGATTGAATTGGTTGTCTTGCTTTTGTTGATCTTCTTATTCTCAATAAAATTAAAAACCAGCATTACCGATACCGGAATTTATTATCGTTTCTTTCCTTTCCAGTTTAAAGAAACCTTCATTGAATGGCACGAACTGAAAGATGCTTATATCAGGCCCTACAAAGCTCTTTATGAGTATGGCGGATGGGGAATTCGTGCAGGTACGGCTAAAACCGGAAAAGCCATCACCACGTCCGCATCATCAAACCAGGGATTGCAACTTAAATTTAATGACGGGAAGCTTTTTTTGATCGGTACAAGAAGGCCTGATGAGATACAATTGATCCTTGATGCTGTTATCGCCTCGGGCAAAATAAACAGGGGTGTGTAGTTATCAATATTCAACCATTTTTCTTTCAACAGTTCCATCATTGAAAAAATCGAAAAGGGCATAAGCTGGTGCAAAATCCTGGAAGGCGCCGCCCCACCAATTACCGCTGATGGCTCCATTGCAGTAATATTTTATGCCGAGGTAATTCACTTCATCCTGTAAATGAATATGGCCGCTGAGGCAGGTTTTGATGTTAGTATATTTTTTAAAAAGATCTTTTATTTTTCTTGCATCGGTATGTAGCAATGCCCGGGACAGTTTCCAATCGCCATTGGGCAACATGTCTTTAAAAAACATAGCGCTACAAAATGAAACTATGGGAATATGAGAAACAATGCAGATAAATTTTTCTTTATTGGCTTCCAGTTCTTTTTCAAGCCAGCTAAACTGTTCGTCATCCAGTAAGGCGATATAACCGCCCTTATTTTCCTGTACACTGTCTAAAACAATAAAATGCCAGTTGTTGTGTGTAAAGCTGTAAAAAGTTTTTGTATAACCCATTTGCTGCAACCACCATGCTTTACCATAGATTAAATCGCTTTTCACATCTTCTTTAACTTGCCATCCCCATATATCATGATTACCGATACAATGTTTTACCGGTATTTTATTTTCTGCCTGCATTATTTTGTTAAAAAGATCCCATTGTGTTTGTGTTTTTTCTTTGCTGGCAGCCAGTGCATCCATAATGCTGTCTCCGCCATTAATAATAAAATCGGGTTGTTGTTTTAGTTGATTGACATGTTGCAATGCTTTCTGCATGCCTGCTTCAGCAATTGCAGAAGGTTTGATATGAATATCAGATATGAATGCGGCTGTAAAGCGTTTTTTCTTTTTAGCAGATTCAGCATAGGTGATGGCTGGCAGAGCTGTGGCTGCAGAAATAAGTGAAAAATTCTGTAGGAATTTTCTGCGTTGCATGAAATATAAATTTAGTTATTTAAGATAACCTGCCATTTCAGATTGATACTGTTGTGCAATGATCCTTGCCTCGGTTGCAAAATCCTCTTTTTCACCGGCATAAATAATAGCCCTGCTGGCATTCACTAAAAGCCCGCAATCTTTGTTCATACCATATTTGCTTACTTCTTTCAAACTTCCTCCCTGGAAACCAACACCGGGAACCAGTAAAAAATGATCTGGAATTATTTTTCGTATTTCTTCGAGGTCGCTGGCCTTTGTGGCACCAATAACAAACATCAGGTTGTTTACATTTCCCCAGCTGCTTACTTTTTTTAATACAGTTTCATAAAGAAACTCGCCTCCTTGGTTCTCCCGATAGCTATCGGGATCACTAACCAATTTCACTTGTTCAAAATCCTTGCTACCTGCATTGCTGGTTAAGCCTAACACAATGGCCCATTTGTTTTCAAATTCTAAAAATGGTTTTACACTGTCTCCGCCCATGTATGGTGCAACCGTAATGGCATCAAAATTCATCGTTTCAAAAAATGCTTTGGCATATTGCGAGGAAGTGTTGCCAATATCGCCACGTTTGGCATCAGCAATTATAAATTGTTCCTTGGGAATGTAGTTCACCGTTTTTTCCATTGCCTCCCAGCCTTTTAAACCCATGGCTTCGTAAAAGGCTGTATTTATTTTATAAGCCACACAAAGATCCTGCGTAGCATCAATGATCTGTTTGTTAAATTCAAAAATTGCATCGGGGTGGGAATGGAGGTGTTTGGGAATTTTGGCAATGTCGGTATCAAGGCCAACACAGAGGTAAGATCTTTTTAATTGTATCTGTTGAATGAGTTGTTTACGTGTCATGCGGTAAAGTTAGTCGCAAAACTTTATTTTTTGTTTAGATGTTCTTCGCTATGATCTACTATTCACCCTTCTC
>JANOUJ010000197.1:0-1942 GCA_031416815.1 Chitinophagaceae bacterium | reverse complement strand
GAGCGGCGGGTATTCATTAAATTTAATGCAGTCTCTCATTTCGTTTAAGACAATGCCTCTCTTCCAACCAGCGTATTGGCCCGGTTCCTGTAGGCTGCTCCACCAGGTTCATAGTTCACATCTAAATGAATTTTCTAATCTTTCAACGTTATTCAAACCTTAGTCTCAGCGGGGTTTTCGCAAATAAATCTTCATCGCTAAAATAATGTTTCTGCGAAACCCCGATGTATGAAGGCTCTGGCGTAATACTGTTTTTTTATGCTTTATCTTTAGTGTATGCCTTTTTGGATAAGACCAGGCAGGGATTCTGATAATAACCAGCCAATACAGTAGCACAGAAAAATGAGCCGAATGATCTTACTATTCGGCTCATTTTTTTACTATATTTGAGCCGAATAAGCATTATAATCAGCTCATGAGCTATAACTGGCAACAAAAAGACTGGCCTGAGTTCAGGTTTGATCTTTCCGGAATTGAAGATGCGCTATTTTCTTTTGCAGAAGAAAGTGGGCATGTAAGCGGTATTTTAAAAACGATGCCGGAAGCATTGCAAACGGAGCTAATGCTAAACCTGATGGTGTCGGAAGCCGTTAAAACATCAGCCATCGAAGGCGAATATTTAAGTCGTACTGATGTAGTTTCTTCCATACGCAATAATCTTGGCCTTAATGAAATCCCCGACACCATAAAAGACAAAAGGGCCCGTGGGGCAGGCGAACTGATGGTTCTTGTACGTACAACATTTGATCTGCCCCTTACAGCAGAAGACCTTTTTTTGTGGCACAGCCTGTTGCTGCAGGAAAGTAAAAGAATAAAAATTGGCGCATGGCGTACACATGACGAGCCCATGCAGGTTGTGTCGGGTGCCATAGGCAGGGAAAAGATCCATTTTGAAGCCCCGGCTTCCAAAGATATTCCAGGCGAAATGAACCGGTTCATACAATGGTTTAATGAAACTGCCGCCGGCCAGAAAAGGGAGATCAGGAAAGCGCCGGTTCGTTCGGCCATTGCTCACCTCTATTTTGAATCCATCCATCCGTTTGAAGACGGAAACGGCAGGATAGGCAGGGCCATTGCGGAAAAAGCCTTATCGCAAACAACCGGGCGGCCTGTTTTATTGAGCCTTTCGCAAACCATTGAAGCCGATAAAAAATCATACTACCTTGCATTGGAACGGGCACAGCAAAGCAATGAAATAACAGGTTGGATGCATTATTTTGTGGGAATTGTAGTTGATGCACAGCAACAGGCCAAACTGCTGACAGAGCTAACGCTGAAGAAGGCAAGGTTTCTTGACCATTACCGCGAAAAACTGAATGATCGCCAGCTGAAAGTTATCGGAAGGATGATGGAAGAAGAACCCAAAGGATTTGAAGGGGGCATGACTGCTAAAAAATATATTGCTATAACAAAAACTTCAAAAGCAACAGCTACCAGGGATCTGCAGTTATTAACCGGGCTTGGGGCATTGTTACATGCAGGGGGCGGCAGGAACACCAGTTATACCCTGAATATCTGACGGACCTCTCCGCCGAACACTAATCCACACGGGCATGCCATCATGCACACATTTAAAAAAACCAGGATTTTCATAGTAATCACATTCCATGGCCGGACAACTCTTAGGTGATTTTGCCACCTGTTTTTAATCGATCCATATCTATCCCTTGAATTTTTACCTACCCAGGCTAAAATTGAGTCAGGAGCGTTATTCATCGGGGTTTCACCCATGTAATTTGGTTATTTGATGATCGGTTTGTGAAAACCCCGCTGGGACCCAAATTTAATTTATGAGTATGCGGTAAAAATACCGCTGCAACCGGTTTTGAATTTTATTTTGGAATAAACTTAAGCAATGCTGCCAGTTCTTTTATCGCTTATATTTTCAAGCTCCGATTTATCGTATATCGAAGCAGGTACACAGTTGTTTGCAAAACCTGCA
>JANOUJ010000196.1:0-2956 GCA_031416815.1 Chitinophagaceae bacterium | reverse complement strand
CTTCCATCCGGTAAAATCACCGGCCAGTATATGCCTGCGTGCCTCATCGACCAGCCATAAATAAAAAGCAAGGTTGTGTACACTGGCAATGGTTAATCCTAAAAACTCTTTCGATTTCATCAGGTGGCGCAAATAGGCTTTGCTGTAATAATTGCTCATCGGGCAATCAATTCCGTCATCAATTACTGAAAAATCTCTTTCCCATTTCTTGTTATCAATATTAATTACGCCGTTGCTGGTAAACAACATGGCGTTGCGGCCATTGCGGGTGGGCATTACGCAGTCAAACATATCTACACCCAGAGCGATGCCTTCTAAAATATTCCAGGGTGTGCCCACGCCCATCAGGTAACGTGGTTTTTGTACCGGTAAAATATCGCAACACAGTTCTGTAAACTCATACATCATCTCCATCGGTTCGCCCACACTAAGGCCACCAATTGCATTGCCCGTTGCATTTTTAGACGCCACAAATTCAGCAGAAGTTGCACGCAGATCTTTGTAAGTACTACCCTGCACAATGGGAAATAAATTTTGTGTGTAACCGTATTTATCAGGCGTAGCTTCAAACCTTGCAAAACAACGGTCAAGCCAGCGGTGCGTAAGCTCCATACTATCCTTTGCATATTTATAATCGCTCGGGTAAGGCGGGCATTCATCAAAAGCCATCACAATATCGCCACCAATTATCCTTTGTGTGTCCATCACATTTTCCGGTGTGAATAAATGTTTACTCCCATCAATATGGTTTTGGAACAAAGCGCCTTCTTCGGTAAGCTTACGATTATTGGCTAAAGAAAAAACCTGGTATCCCCCACTATCGGTTAAAATGGGTTTATGCCAGCCATTGAATTTATGGAGGCCGCCTGCGGCTTCCAGTATTTCCAAACCCGGGCGCAAGTATAAATGATATGTGTTTCCCAAAATGATCTGCGCTTTTACTTCATCATGTAACTGCTGCTGCGTTACAGCTTTTACACTACCAACGGTACCAACCGGCATAAAGATGGGTGTTAAAATACTCCCGTGTTCAGTAGTTATTTTTCCTGCCCTTGCTTTTGATAAGGTATCGGTATGTTCCAGATCGAATTGTAATGCCGGCATTTTTATTGTTTTAAATTAACCTCACCCAAACCCTCTCTTTGAGGAGAGGGCTTTAGAGCTCACGGTGATCATGTTTCTTTTCTATACTTTCAATTTCTCAATTAAAAGTTTGATCCGGATTTAGGATTTAGAATTTTATTTTTCATTCCTTATTCCTTATTCCCATTCCTTATTTTTGCTACATGAATTTTACCCAGATCGGGCAAATAGTTTTTTATGCTTTTTGCCTGGTAACCTTGATACAGCTTTTTTATTACCTGTTCTTCTTTATAAGACTGGCAGTTTACAAGCCAAAAAAGACGCCAATAGGTATTGGGACGCAAACCCACCCCGTATCGGTAATTATATGTGCACGTGACGAAGCCGCAAATTTAGCAAAAAATCTGCCGGGAGCGTTGGTTCAGCAATACAGTACCACACATGAAGTGATTGTAGTGAACGATAACTCCTATGATGATACCAAATATTTGCTGGAAGCATATCAGAAAACATACCGGCAACTGCAGGTGGTAGAACTGAAACAGGAGGCCAAACTGATACCCGGTAAAAAATTTCCATTAAGCGTTGGCATAAAAACCGCTAAGCATGAAATTGTTTTATTAACCGATGCTGATTGTGTGCCAGCAAGCGAATGCTGGATTGACAAAATGCAGCAAAGTTTTGAGGAAAATACAGAGATCGTTTTGGGGTATGGCGCATATCATAAAAAGCCTGGCATTTTAAATAAAATTGTACGCTGGGAAACCTTTCACACGGCCCTGCAATATTTCTCTTATGCACTCGCAGGCAAACCCTACATGGGCGTGGGCCGTAACCTCAGTTATAAAAAAACGATCTTTTTCAGGCACAAGGGCTTTTCGGCACATAACAATATACCCAGTGGCGATGATGACTTGTTTATAAATATGGCGGCCACTAACAACAATACCAGGATCAATGTTGATAAGGATGCCTTTACATTAAGTGAGCCTCCCAAAACCTGGGGCGCCTGGATCAGGCAAAAGAACAGGCACTACAGCACCGGTAAATTTTATAAACCCGTCCATAAATTTTTATTGGGCTTATACACTTTTTCGCATATCATGTTTTACCCGCTGTTGGCGGCGTCGCTGATATTTTTTGACTGGCAATTAGCATTAATTGTATTTGGTGTCCGCTTTTTGATACAGGTCATCATATTATATCCATGCATGAAAAAGCTGAACGAGCTGGCCATGTATCCATGGCTTTTATTCATTGACATTTGGATGTTTTTTTATTACATGATATTTGCGGTGGCGGTATTTAAGCGGCCGAGGAAGGGCTGGAAATAAGGCAGCCTCACCCCAACCCCTTTCCAGAGGAGAGGAAACTGGGAGGTAAGCGAAGGTTATTTTGTCTTTTGAATTTTTACTTTTTATTTTTTATGGAGTTGATAGAACAATATTTTAGCGATTTCTCAGAAAAGCAGATACAACAATTTGCTGCATTGAAAGATCTGTATGCTAATTGGAACTCAAAAATAAATGTCATTTCCCGCAAGGATATGGATAATTTTTATGAGCACCATGTTTTACATTCTCTGGCCATTGCTGCAAAATTTGAATTTACAAAAGATATGCAGGTGATGGATTTGGGTTGTGGAGGAGGTTTTCCTGGTATACCGCTTGCCATCATGTTTCCCGAAACAAAATTTCATTTGGTTGATAGTATCAATAAAAAATTGAAAGTGGTTTCTGAAATTGCACATGCTGTTGGACTGCATAATCTTACTACTCAACACAGCCGTGCAGAGGAGATCAAGAATAAAAAATTTGATGTGGTTGTTTCAAGAGCGGTGGCTCCGTTAAAAGATCTGTGGCATTGGAGCAGG